>JANNDD010000810.1:0-13205 GCA_031387365.1 Armatimonas sp.
AATGCCTGGTATCAGGCCAGCGGAAAGCCCGCGATCTTCACCGGCGATCCTGGTCAGTGCGAGGTTTTCTGCCAGGTGTACGAGGCACTGGATCCCGGCTGCTGCGTGGTCGCCCAAGACACTCAGACGGGGGCGCTGGTCGGCTCGTGCTTCTTCCACCCTCGCTCGACGCATTTTTCTCTGGGAATTGTGAACACCCACCCGGAGTACTTCGGCCATGGGATTGCACGGAAGATGCTCGATGAAGTGATTGGGCTTGCGGAGCGTACGGGGAAGCCCCTACGATTGGTCTCGTCCGCGATGAACCTGGACTCCTTCTCACTCTACACCCGCGCTGGGTTTGTTCCCCGCATGCTCTTTCACGATATGCTTCTGCCTGATAGCAAGCGTCTGCCCAAGCCCGACCCACGGGTTCGCCCCGTCACTGCCGCCGATGTTGCCGCTCTCGTTGTGCTGGAGCAAGAGCTGGTGGGGATTGAGCGCACCAAGGACTTCGCTTACTTCACGGAAAATGCACTCGGGATCTGGAGTGGCTCGGTCTGGGAGGAGGGGGGAGAGATTGGGGGCTTTCTCTTTGCCGTCGCCCATCCGGCAAGCAATTTGCTCGGGCCGGGGGTGGCGCGCACCCAGGAGATCGCCGCCGCACTGCTTGCCACGGAGCGCCAAAAGCACCCTGGCAACCCGGTGTTTCTGGTTCCCGCGACATGCACTGCACTGCTTCAGACTCTCTATAGCTGGGGCGCACGCAACTGTGAGCTGCATGTCGCACAGGTTCGGGGGGCGTGGCAAGAGCCTCTGGGGGTCCTCTTTCCGACGTTCTTACCCGAAACGGGCTAGAGCAGCTTGGCGAGAGCGGCGAGGGCGGCGGTCTCGGTGCGCAGGGTGCGTGGCCCTAGGGAGACGCTCCGTGCCCCCGCTGCTAGGATTTTCTGCTTTTCTATATTTGTGAATCCGCCCTCGGAGCCCGCGAAAACTGCCAGTTCTGGCTGAGGAGTAACCTCCCCCTGGCCCGCTCCGACTTCACTCAGAGGAACGCCCTCTTCATCGAGGAGGAGCAGGGAGCCTGTTGCTTTGGGGAGCGCCTCCTCAAGGCTGCGGAGGTAGGTGATTGTCGGGAGGATGCCGCGCCCGGACTGCTCGGCGGCGTTGCGGATTAGCTCCTCCCAGCGCTCCACTTTTCGAGCGATCCGCTCTCGCTCGTCCATACGCGCCTGGGCTTTGTCGCTGGGGAAGAGCACAAACCCGGCTGCACCCAGCTCCGTGCCGTGCTGCAAAACCTGCTCCACTTTATCGCCCGTTCTGGGGAACGCCTGGAAGACCGTGACACGTAGCGTGGGCTCACTCGCCAGCGGCTGCCACGGACTCGTCAGCCGCGCCGACACACGCCGCTTGCCCACGATCTCCAGAGTGGCGTTCGCCCACTGGTTCTTGCCATCGTGGAGTCGAAGACTCTCTCCCGCGTGCATCTTCAGCACATGAACAATATGGTGGGTCTTGTCTTCGGGCAGAAGCTGAAGCTCACCGATGGACGGCTCAATAAAAAAACATTGGGGCATTGTGTTCTCTAAACTCTTCTGGCACTATATCGTACTTACACGACCTAGCAGTGCTCTTAGAGCTTAGAGCTTCTTGGGGCGACGGACAAATACCGCTAGGTCCCCCCGTTTTACGTCAGATGGCTGTGTCACTTCGGTGGTGGTGAGCTCTGCCCCCAGCTCGGTTACCGTACACTCTCCGTACTTCTTGCCCCGACGCACTCCCAGAACACGCCCCGTTTCGGGATCGGTGATGGGCTCTCCGAGCTGGCGTAGCTCTAGAACATCGCCTACTTTCAGCCCGGAGTCTTCTCCGACATTGAGTGAGACCCGTATCTTGCCGTCCTCCTCAAAAACATCGGCCACCCGTGCTTCCCAGGGGAGCTTGCTGAGCCGCTCTCCGACTAGTTTTACTCCCTGACTAATCGCCTCACGCACGGCCTTTCCTAGGGGGGAGGACTCAAAGCGGGTGTTTCCAATCTTTAGATCTCCCTTCACGAGTGAGAGAGATTGCGCTTTCGAGGTTGCCTTCCCCTCAGCGCGCACGGAGTAGCGCACCAGCCCTGTGGCGTTCTCCACCACGCGCAGATCCAGTGCGACGGTTGCTGTGGCTGCTCCTTGGCTGAAGTCAATTGCTTTGGCGAGCTGCCCCTGGCTTCCCGTCACCGTGCGATTGAGCTTGAACTCCGTGATTGCCGCTTTGACCGTATAGGTCACGCTGTCCTTGCCCACCTCCTCGAAGACCTTGAAGCGCTTACTCTCAACGAGAGCCGTGGTGAGCATCTCCGTAAGGCCGGTGCCAAACTCTGTGGGCTGCTGAATATCTAGAGTGACCGTGACAACGCTCCCCGAAGGTGTTGGGGCGGTTTGTGCCACTCCCTGAACTTTGACCTCCACCGGTGCGATGAGAGTACGGAGCTTAAGCAGTGGCTCGGTCTGAGCCTGAAAGACAAGAAGGGGCGCAACGATCATGAGTAGTGGCATATTAGTACCTCCAGAAGAAGCCGGAAACCGCAGTGACTGTACCGGGGTAGCCCGGATAGAAGTTTGTTTCCGTTAGGTTGAAGAGTGAAAGAGAGAACGTCCCCTCGTCGGAGAAGCGTCGCGTGAGGTGCAGGTTTAGCCCCGTGGCCGCGCTTGCCTGGCTAAGGTAGGTCTCAGGCGTGCCTGTGGTGGAGCGGACACTGGTCCAGAAGGGGCGCTCTCCGACAAACTGCAGCTCTGTTCCAACACTCCAGCTTGCTAGAGTGCTATTTAGTTGTAGTCCTCCCTGCCAGCGGGGGAAGTTGCTCAGTCCTCGGGATGCCTGGGCCACACGTGTGGGATAATCCGTCCCGCTAAATGTGGGAGAGCTGATACGACCATAGGCTTCCTGGTAGCGAATCTCAGCTCGTGCATTGAGTGCACGCCCCAGTCGCCAGCGCGCCTCCTGCTCGATGCCGAACGCCTCCGCGCGAGAGATCGCGGTGAGTGCGAGAGTCGTGGCGACGCGTGGGTCGGCGGCTTGGGTGAAGACATCCTCCATCCGGCGATGGAACAGTGTGCTCTTGTAGGTGATTCCTTTGTGCTCAAAGGGAACCGCGAAGCTGGATTCTTGAATGCGCCCCTGTGCCCCCGTGAGGAGAGGGGAGCGGTTGAGGCTCTGGGCCGAGTCTTCGTGCCGATCAATGCGATTCTCCTGAGGCCGGTCGGCGCGCGCCTGATCTGGGAAGAGATCCCCGGCGGCTTCGGCAACCCGCGGGCGCATTCGAAAGTGGACGGGCTTAGGGGTGATTCCCTTGAGCTCAATGTCCAGAAAGGGTTGTACCTGGAGTGTCTGGCGTGTCTTGAGTGCCACGGGACCCGCAGTGACTTGAAGGCGCGGGCTGAGCGTTTGCTGGAAAAATGCCCAGGCGAGCCCCTGGCTCCAGGTACCTTCTGGGAGTAGCTGTTCGGCGGGCTCGATCGGTGCGCTGGTATAGACCGCGAGATCCGTGCCCTGCCGCTGCCGTCGGTTTTGGTTCCACGCGATACCCGCCTGAACCCCGCCTGCTTGCCAGCGCCCTTCCAGAGCGAGTCGCTCGTCTTGAAGCGGCCAGAGCCGTGCGGTGGCGGCGGAGCGCTGGAGAACGACGGCATCCCGGTTCCAGCCGAAGTGCCAGACAAGAGCCTTACTGGTGTGCAAAAGAGAGAGCTGCTCCTGGTTGAGACGGAACGTTGCCCCGGGCTGTGGGGCAATGCCAAACCGAGAGACCGTTGCACCGGGACGGCCTCCCGCCGAGCGCCGTAGGGTAGCATAGCTAGACCAGTTGCTGGCCTGGCTTCCCAAGATAGCCTCCACGCGCTCGTCGGCCTGCTCGGCACTGGTACGCGCCTCTACTTGTTGTTGCACACGCTGGGCCTGAATCCGGAAGTTGCTCCCACCTGGCTTCCCAAGAACAATCAGTCGGGTGTGCTGCTCTGCGGCGTTGCCGCCTTGGCCCACAAGCTGCCCCGTGAACGGAGCCGCCTGTGATTCCTGCGAGACCGTGGGGTTGAGCGCGAGTGCCTGGATCAGCACACGGTCTGCGTCCCGGCCCTGTGCGGCGGCCCGGAGTGCCTGGGAGCGGACAAAGAGCACGTGGGCATCTCCGGGGGCGAGTGCAAGTGCTGTTTCGGTGTCCTCCAGAGCTAGTGTGAGCTGCCTCCGCTCCAGCTCCACCTCCGCGAGGGCGGCATGGGCTCGGCCTAGCTCGGGTTGCCGCTGGAGCGCTCCGCGTGCACTGAGCTCCGCCTGCTCGGGGTGGTTGCGTCGCAAGAGAGCGTAGGTGGCATTGATCCAGGGTAGGGCGCTCTCCGGAGCCGCGACTGCCGCATAGTCGAGATCCTCTTGGGCTGCCGTAAGCTCCCCTCGTAGCAGACGTAGTGCTCCTCGGTTGTTTCGCGCTGCCGCGATCCCTGCATTGGTAAAAAACAGAGGCTTGAGCTTACGTAGCGCGTCGCCTAGGGGCCGTCCCGCAACACACTCTCGCTCCAGCCCTGTGGGCGTTGCGTTGCGTGTCTCCCCATGCGTCACGGCCTCCGTGAACGCCTTCTCCGCTTCGTAAGGCTTTCCCGTCGCGGTGAGGAGTAGGCCAAGCACCTGCCATGCCACGGGATCGTCTTTGGCTTGCTGGGTGGCCCGCTGCGCCTGTTCGGTCGCGGCATCCAGTGCGCCCCGAGCAATCAGCGCGTCTATTTTTTCCTGTACTACAAGCGCAAGAGTGGGCATACATCGCTCCTTGTTATTTTAGAGGGTGGTTATGGTCACCTCCGCTGGCGCGGAGAGATTTCCCGTAGCACCGACCGCTACCACAGTGTACACATAGTTGTGACGAGAAAGTACCGTGACATCGCGCAGCTGGGGCTGGGTTATGCGTCCCCCCAAGCGAACGGTGAGGGCGGTGGCTTCACGACGACTCACAAGATAGCCCAGTGCCCCCGGCACCGCACTCCAGGTCACGGTCACTCCGTCGCTGGCGGCGTTGGCGCGTAAGCCCGTTGGGGGAGGTAGGTCCGGGGCTAGGGGCGCGACTCGGAGTGGCTCACTGGGGAGAGAGTCTAGGCGAGCGGCGCCATTTCGGGCGACCACGGTGAAGTTCCCCGTGGGCGCACCAGGGACAGTGAGTGTTAGGTTCTCTCCACTCGTTGCTAGGACATGCGGCACAACTTGAGTCCCGACGCGAACACTGTACTCACTGACACTCTCTAGGGGGCTATTGGGCTGAAGGGTGAGAATGATCGCGCCACGCTCTCCCGGCACTGCGGAGAGTACTAGGGGGACGCTCGGAGCAATCGTGGCTGCCACCTCTACGGTGAGTACTGTCGCCACTCCGGCCACCCCCCAGCGGCTGATGGGAGTGATGCTATAGACGAAGCGATGGGCGATGCCCCGTGGGATTCGGTCGGTAAACGTGTTTACATTTGCCTTGGTCACCCCGAGCGGGAGCGCACTCTCGGGGGAGCTTGCCTCTTTTCGAGATATTTTGCATGTCACGCCAATCAGTCCCACAGGCAGTGTCCAGCGCAGCGAGACCACGCCACCATCATCGCGATTTAGAAAGTTTAGGGGCTGGAAATTACGCAGGGGAGGGAGCTGTTTACGAAGCACTAGTGAAGCACGGACAAGGCTCTGCTTCTGGAGCGCTGGGGCCAGAACACGCTCTTGCGAGGGGGCTGGTGACGCTTGGAACGTCCCCGAGAGCCCGGTAAGCCCTCCTGGTTGTGCATTGGTAGGCACCTCCACGGGAACCGTCTGCGCTGGCTCGGTCTCCAGATTGTTGAGTGTGAAGAGTGCTGTCACGCTGTAGCGGTAGCGCCGATCTGGCTGAAGGGTGGTATCGGTGTAGCGCAGAGCTGGTGTGCTTTTTAGACGAAGGCTCAGGCGTGCGCGCTGCTTCGCGGCGGCAATGAGCTCCGCCCGGCTCGCGTCCCCTGAGGGTGACTCTCCTAGCAGATCCTCAAGAAGCTCTGGCGTTGTTTGCACAATACTTCCCTCGATAGGAGATGTGGTCAGACGTACAGGCTTTGTGTTGGGAGTATCGAGGTCCTGGCGATAGAGCACGTAGCGAATGGGGGAGAGTGTCCCTTGTGCGGGGAGCCAAGTTATCTCCGCGCGCCGTACGAGGAGCAGGGTTTGGGCAGTGGGAAGACGCTGTGCACGTAGTTCGGGCTTGAGTTTTAGCTCATCCAGGCGGCCCACTGCCAGCGGAATCGCGGAGGGGCGTCGCCAGTCGGGGATGTTTAGCGTCATCGTCGCCGGAGCACTCACACGTCCAAAACCGTCCACAAGCGCAAGCCGATACATGATCTGTGCGGGTACTTCTAGTGTGTCAACAAAAAACTCCTCTTTGTTGTCACTGCTCTGTTTGATGCCGGTGTCTTGGTCGTCTAAAATCACCAGGGGCTTTTTGTGCAAGGGCTTGCCATCGCGCTGAAGCTGGTAGCTCACCCCATTAAGAGCCGTTTCCTGTGCCACGCTAAGACGGTTCCAGCGCAGGCTGACCACGCCCGCTTCGGGGGTTGCCACAAGCCCTGTCGGGAGGGGAGGCTGTGGATCGCTTCCTACTCGGAAGTCCTTGAGCGTTGCGAGCGGCAGCTCCTTGCCCGTGGCATCCGCACCGGCAAGCTCATAGGAAACCACGGCTCCCTCAGCCACTTGAGGATCCGTCGCCCCAAGCGGGTTCCCGGGCACGGTGAGTGGCTGAAGGCGTGTACTGAGTAGCGCCTTTTGCCGCAGAGCGGCGTTAGAGAAGCGGGAGAGGTCGAGTGCGGCAGGGGCACTAGTCTGGAAGACTAGCCGCCGCGTGCCATCGGTGCGGTAGAGCCGGTAGCCCCCTTGGGGAAGCCCTGTTGTGCCGGGCTGCCAGCGCAGATGAACCTCCGGCTTGCCCGCCACCAGTGCTGTGGCGGCGCTCAGAGTTGCCGTGACTTGTGCGCGTACTGTGCTGGCTGCTAGGGTAACGAGCAGAACGAGGATAGGTCGGGTCATCATACGTTTATCTCCGGAAGGTATGCTCAAACGGAACTTCCGCTTCGAGAAATCCAGCCTTTCCTTTTATTTTTCCTTTTAGATTGAGTTGATTGGGGTAGTCGGTGGTATTGAATTTTGCCGCAAGGTTTGCCTTGACACTCGCCTCGAAAAACTCGAAATCCGCCACACCCCTCAGCTTAAGCTGGCCTGTTGCGCTCCGCTGCCGCGCATCCAGCACGAGCCGACCGCGTAGGGTACCCGTCACATTGACATCGGGAACTTTGAGCACGACACGTGTATCGAAGATGAAGTTCGCGGTGGACTTGAGAATATCTAGCTCAAATCCCGCCTCGCCACGAATATCGAGAGTCTCTTTTGCGGAGGCAAGAAACGCGACCGAAACGGGGCGCTGCCCGGCATCTTCCCAGCCTACACGCACATACTGCTCGCGTGGAGCCAGCTTCAGCTCCGCCTGACCATGGAGCTCCATCAGGTTGATTTGGCGCGTGGGGAAGTAGAAATCCAGCCCGCCGCCCATCGTAAAGGCAGGGGCCCGTGTGTCAATATTGATAAAGACACTGGCCGTGCGATCCATATCCTCCCACTCGTCTAGGCCAGCGAAGCGTGGTCCTCCGGGATCCAGGAACGAGACTTTTCCGGCCAGCTCCACTATCAGCGGATTGAAGGCAAGCGTTAGGGTCGTCTCACCCCACCAGAGGTTGCCGGTCACTTGGTCGCCTACAAGAAGCGTCGCCTGGAGGAGAGCTGCCCCGTTGCGGTAGACCAGCTGGCGCTCTGGGTCGGAGATACGCCCCCGCTCCGCGGGCTTGAGGTCGGGATTGGGGGCGACATTGAAGCCAAAGCCGCCGCCAAAGCCATAAATATTGAAGATCGGAACCGGCCCACCAGGTGTTGGCAGGGTTACCCGGATCGCACTGGCGGCGCTGAGGGCAACCCCACCCCCAACAAACCAGGCGCGCTTTTGGGGGGCGACGAGAAAGTCTAGCTCAATGCCCGCCCCGCCCAGCGCATCTAGCTCCAGGCTGACTCCACCGTAGAGGCTTGCTCCAAAGGTGGCAATGTCTTTTTGCTGTAGCTCCCCTTCGATGCTCCCGAGCCCCTCGACCTTTCCCGTGATCCGAATACCACCTACCGTCACGTCCGGGAGCTGATCTTGATCACTGCCATCCCGTGCGATGGTAAGTCCCTCGAAATCCACTCCTCCGGCCAGAGGCAGTCCCTCCAGCTCCTGCCCCAGATCGGCTCCACCACTGAGCGTAACGGAGTAGATATCGTTGTTGCGTGTCTCGAAGCCGATACGCCGTAGCTCCACCCCGAGTGGCCCGATCGCCACGCGTTTGGGCTTGGGAAAAGTCAGGCAGCCATCTCGTGGCAAAAAGAGCTTTCCCGTAGAGTCTACGCCCAGCTCATTTAACTCCAGCGTGAGGGTACGGAGCCCCTCGGGTAAGCCGGGAATATTGCCAAAGGCCAGCTCTCCGCTCAAGGCGAGGCGAGCGGGCTGGCCACTGGCTGCACGAAGCTGCCCACGTACCTTTCGGATTTCTAGCTGGAGTGCCTCCAGGCGTAGGGTCTCGTTCTGGCGTACGGCAAGGCTCACCTGCCCTGCGGTTGTAAAGCTTGCACGCATGCCCAGCGCACCCAAACCTGGTAGGTTGAGTGCCCCGATCAGCTCGCCCGCCGTCACCTGGTTCTGGCGCAGTGTCACCGCGCCACCTACTTGCTGGAGAGGAAAGCCCTTCACGGCGAGGCTCAGGTTGCTCAGGCGTGCGGTGCCGGAAACTCCCTGTGGCTCGATAAGGAAGTCCGTGACACTGACGTTGGGGTTGGAGAGATCGGCAGGAAGCGTGAGCTCGCCTTGTGCGATCCAGATCCCCATCCACCTCGGAGCGTTTGCCGCGCTTGCAGTGGGAACACCGCTCGCCCGAAGCGTCTGGGAGAGATCCAGCGCCGCTTGCCGGAGTGTCAGGGTTAGCCCCTCGACGCGCAGCTCCAGCCCATTGGGGCCAAGCTTATCCGGCCCCAGAGCTGCTACGGGGCCATCGTCCCACTGGAGGCTCAGCCCACGCACCACCGCGCGTCCTCCCTGCGGTGTTTTTACAAGCTCGGGCAGGGTGAGATCGGCGACAACACTCTTCAGACGCAGAACACCCTCGGGCATCGCCACGCGCCCACTCTTCAGGAGTAGCTCGAACCCGACCGCCTCGCCGGGAGTGATCCGAATCTCGCGCTCCAGCTCCGCCTCATCGAAGCGCACGACCCCGCTCTGGTCTAGTGTGAAGTTCGTCACCGTGGCACGCAAGGGTTTGTCGTCGGCGGTGGCCAGTCCGGGCGTGGCTAGGCGGACAGTGGCACTGGGAAAGCTAAGCTTCCAGGAAACGAGATTGTCGCTTCCCCAGCTCACCTCCAGATTCGCGGGTGCTGCTTGTAGTGTTACCTCGGGGAGCGCCAGCACGGAGCCGCTTGAGTCACCGGCGACACTCACCCCGCGCAGGGCGAGAGTGGTTCGTCCCGCCGCTTGGGTTAGTGTCAGCAGAGGCACTGATAGGGTTAAGTTCTTGCCATCTTGCCCGCGCACCGGCAGGCGCAGTGTTCCTCCTCCTGCGACACTCAGCGCACCACTGACGGCATCGTAGGTGAGCTTTCCACTGGGGAGGCGTAGCTCGGAGCCTGGGCCTAGAATCTCTGGTAGCACCAGCGGCGTCGGGAGAGTTAGCTCGACCCCGCGGGCCACTCCATTCTGGCTGGTCAGACGCACAAAGGGGACATTGTCCAGGGTTTGGGAGACTGCCGCCACTCGGATAAGTAGCTGTGCCAGACCCTCAACCGGGATACTCTCATCGGCGGGAGCATCGGGTTTGTACTGGATAGCGCGTAGAGCCAGTGCACCGCCCGCAGCACTCACCTCACGCGGGCGCTGTGCCTGTGCACTAAGGCAAAGACACAGTAGACAACTAACCGCGGCAAGGAGCGCTCTTATTGTGTGCAAGAGTGCCATACTGCTGCCGGGGGGGATACGCACTGCATTCAACTTACCTCTCGTGAGAGGGTATCATTCCAGTGTCACGCCAGTGTCACAGGAGAGCGTCACAGGCCGTCACGGGATTTTATTGTTTTAGGGCGCGATGGCATCGCTGCACGACTCCCTGCTCCCCGAGGCGCAGTGCTACTTCTATTCCCTCTTCATAGGCAAGCCGTGCCTCACCACGACGGCCCAGGGCAACGAGGATATCCCCGCGTCCCGCCAGACCATAGGCACGGCCTGAATCGTCCTCCGAAACCAATGCCAGTGCAAGTGCTTCGTCTTGTTTTGCGAGCGCACGCTCCGGCTCTCCCCGAGCGAGCTCCAGTGGTGCGTAGAAGTTCAGGGCGCAGACAATCCCCCAGTGATTCCCTTCCGCCTGGAAAATCCCCAAAGCCTCGCGCAAAAGAGAGTCCGCCTCCTCGAAGCGCTCGCGTGCCCCGTACACCCCTGCCTGTAGTGTCCGTGTGAGCGCAATGCCCATGCGGTCTTTCTCTGCATCGCGACGCGGGAGGAGCTCCGCCAGAAGCTCCTCAGCGCGATCCAGCTCCCCGTGATCCCAGGCAGCGAGTGCGAGATTGTGCAGGGAGACCGTCCAGTAGTACTGATCCCCAACCGACCGGGCGAGCTCCAGACAGCTCTGTTGATAGGAGGTGGTCTGGGAGCTATCGCCTTTGTCGAGACACTTTGCTAAGTTCCCGAGGCTATTGAGGGCTCGTAGGCGCACCAGCGGTTCGGCATCTGGGCACACTGTCAGCAGGCGCTCGATCTGAGAGAAACCCTCGCGCCAGAGTCCGCCCACATACCAGAACCGCATGAGGGTCGCAGCAAGGCGCAGTGCCTGCTCAGGGGCAGTCTCTTCTAGGAAGCGCAGGGCTGCCCGGAGGTTCTCAAGGTCGTTTCTGAGAATTCCAACCCAGCGTGCCTCATCGCGGGTCCAGCTCCACCGCTGGCGGAACTCCTCGGCACGCTCCAGAAGCGCATCGGCATGTTTTTCCTGCTGCGTCCGTTTCTCCTGCTCGGTAAGCAGCCCCGCTGCGAACTCATGAACCGGAACCAGAAACGCGAAGCGTTCCTCGGAGTCGCGCACGATTAGGGCGTGGCGTAGCAGAGTTCCTAGAAACGCACTCGCGCTAGCCAGTGACACCCCCACCACACGTGCCGCGCTCTCTAGTGTCCAGCCACCACGGAAGACAGTCAACCCCAAAAAGAAGGCACGGGTCTGCGTGTCCTGAAGATCCAAACTCCACTGAAGCGCACTCTGAAGCATCCGGTGACGCTCGGGCAGGTCGCGCCGCCGGGAGGTGAGTGTGAGGCAGCCGTGCTCCGTGAGAAGCTCCAGAAGATGCCGTGGTGTGAGCACTCGCAGGTGGGCTGCTGCGAGCTCCAGAGCCAGGGGGACTCCACCCAGCCGCAGACAGACCTCTCGAAGGATCGGCTCATTTTGGGTAGTGAGAGCAAAGCCCGGCGAGATGGCACGGGCACGCTCCACTAGCAGTGCCAGGCTTCGGTCGGGTGGGAGCGAGCCCAGGGGCAGCTCCTGCTCGCCCTCCATCTCCAGAGGGATTCGTGACGTGACCAAGAGGGAGACGGCTGGGCACTGCTGAAGTAGCTCCCGCAACACTTCTACCACGCGCTGGGGCATCAGTTGCTCCAGGTTGTCCAGAACGAGCAGGAGGCGACCAGGGAGTGCCCGGAGCCGATCACGAACCGCTTCTTTTGCCTCTTTCCAGGGCATATCGCCCTCACCCAGAGCTTGCCGGAGGAGCTCGTAGAGCTGCGCGGGATCTTCGCGCTCTGCTAGGGAGACAAAGACCGCCGCTGTCCCACGGTTTGCGATCTCCTCAGCGGCACGCAGTGCGAGGCGTGTCTTTCCGCTCCCTCCCAGCCCGGTTATTGTGAGAAGCGGCTGCCCCGACTCCCACCAAGTCTGGATAAAGTTGCACTCTTGTGAGCGCCCCACAAACGACGACAGTGAGAGGGGGAGCTGACGTAGAAGCGGCCCCTCAGGAATACTCCGTGGCGCAGGGCGGCGCAGGGGCGGCGCAGGAAGCTCACTCTCCCAGCGAGCCAGCAGGCGCTTGGCTTCGTCGTAGAGCACCTTGAGCCGCTCACGCTCTTGAATTACCCAGTCATCGTATAGCTCCGGGAGCAGCTCGTTGCGCTGGAGAGCAAGTGCCCGCCTGAGGGCTGCATGTGCCTCGGTCGGTTTAGCCGTTGCTTGGCGTGCTCGGCTAAGCTCTGTCTCGAACTCCTCGACATCGGTGAGAAGTGCTCCGGGCTTGAGCCCCACACTGCCTCGCTGCGGCGCTTCCAGCACCTCTCCAAGGATAGGGCGTAGCGAGGAGAGTGCCTGGCGCAGGCTGTGTGCAGCGGCTTCGGGCTCCGCCTCTGGCCAGAAGGTCTCGATCAGCTCCTCACGCGAGCAGGGGCGACCTCGCAGCGCTAAAAGTGCCAGGAGAGCCGCCGTCTTACGCGTCCGGAAACGAGTCAGGGTGCTTCCCTGTCCCGAAAGCTGGATCCCTCCAAAAAGCTCAAGCCGCCATAAGAACATGGACGTATTTTAGCGCATTCTAGCGCACTCTTTGCAGATCGTCTGGGGTATTGACATTGTGAAGCTGCGCGGCCAGCTCTGGGGGCAGAAGTGCCTCTTTCCACCGACTGTGCTGCACAAGGCCGTGGAGCGAGCGCCGCCCTGCCAGGAGTAGCTGCTGCGCCGTGGGCAGGCAGGCGGGGCTGTAGATCGCAAAGAGGGGTTCGAGTGAACTCGGAGTGTTATTTGTTTGCGGAGAATTATTTGTTTGCGGGTGCGCCGCCACGAGAATCTCAATATTCTCAGCCTGCTCCCAGCTTTGGATTAGCCATAGAATCGCCTCACGCCGCAGCTCGGGAAGGTCGCAGGCAAGCGCGAGAACGGGGCCCTGGGTGACTTGGAGCGCGGTGATAATTCCGCCCAGCGGTCCTTGATTGGGAAGAGCATCCGGAAAGCAGCGAACCGAGGCGGGCAGCTCTGGGTGTGAGGAGCGGCCAATCACTACGAGAGGCAAGTCGGTGGCCAGGCACTCCGTGACTATCCCAGGAAGAAAGAGCGCCGCCTTGTCTTGGCCAAAGCGCTGGCTCTTTCCTCCCGCGAGGATCGCGATACTTAGCTGCACAGCGT
>JANNDD010000818.1:0-4576 GCA_031387365.1 Armatimonas sp.
ATTTCACATCATTCTCCTGATGAGCGAAGTGCTCTCGGGGAAGTATCAGTATGACTCTCAACAGGAAGAATCACTTGCCCAGCGCTTGGTGTACCATAGCTGCCCTTGCCTGTAGCGAAAATTGCCTTGCCGATCCAGAGAGAAAATGTTACAATCCCGTAGTTCAAAAACTGTCCAGACAAACGTCAGGATTACAGGAAGTATGAGAGTAAGTGATGTTTTTTTCTCCGAATGATAAAAACAGGGCATTCATAGCGCCTTTATTATTAGGGATATTTTTAGTGTATGTATTTGTTTTGAAATACCGTACATGTTTTTTCTGGGGTGATGAAGTCTTGACATATCATGAAATGCAATCAACATCGCTTCGTCATATGCTTAATTATAATCGAAAATTAGAATTTGTACCTCCACTATACTTTATTATTTCGTACTTTATTTGCAGTATTTCAGAAGTCAGTGTTTTTATTTTACGCATCCACACATTCATATATATATTACTAGCGATGTTTTTGATTTGGAACACACTACGACTTAGATTCACTAGCATTAGCCCAATATTAGGAGTCTCTATAGTATTTCTTTCTTATCCCATAGTAAATCAGATGTGGCAAGCTAGAATGTACGGACTATATGTCTTTTCGATAGCATTAATGCTTCATTTTTTCAACAAAGGTCATAAAAACAAAAAAAATACATTATCATATTACTCAACAATATCAATATGCTGCCTGTTAATATTATTCACCCATAGTACTGGATCTTTATACGTTTTCAGTTTCGTATTTGCGAAATTTGTAATTGATTACAAATGTTCTGCTGGCAATGGTAGGTTTTCAACCCGAATAAAAACATTTGATTTCCGATTTTATTCTTCTGTGCTCTTGAGTTGGATTTTATTTTTTACAATATGGCTAAACCAAGCATTAGTTAATGTTCGTGAATTTAATTTTAAATCTTGGATCCCCGTTCCTGGAATAAGTGATCTGTACGCACAAATTTTCACACAGAAAAAAATGCTATTTGTCTTGATTATTTTAATTCTATTTCTATCTGCATCACGCATTTTAAAAAAGAAAGTAATTATAGAATCTGAAAAAGATAATTTATTACTGCTTGGTTTTATCCTAGCTACATTTCCTATCCTTTCTGGATTTATGATATCGACAATAGGTGGGACTAGTATTTTTCTGGATAGATATTTTACGCCTTCAGTTGTCGGGTGGTGTATTATTATTTCATACCTTGCCGACCATTTATATATAAACTATGGGAAAATATTTTCGATTAAGAATAACACTGTTAGATTTCTGATTCCAACTATACTAGTTATAGTAATTAACTTATGGTTCATGATGCCTAATATACGTCAATTAATTTTACATCCGCGTGCACTTACCCCCCCTCCTATTCCAGGTAAAGAAATTCAATCTTACATACCGCACAAAGATACAAAAGAACCCATTCCTATTATATGTGAAGTTTGGAGTGAATTTCTTCAATTAAATTTCTACAGAGATGTAAAACGCCCTTATTACTTCCTAATCAATGGCAAAACAGATTCCAGTAATTATGGAGTCCCTCTTGCAATGTTTCAGACAGAAAAAAATACAAATATAGAAACACGAAGCAAATTCCTCGCAGTAAATAATAGTTTTTACATAATAAGAAGAAAAATCCCTGAAGGAAATCTAGCACGAAACAAAGAGAGTGTAGTATTAAGAGAATGGCTTGAATTTGATAATTGGTTTAAAGACAAAATTGTAAATGGAAGTAGATATCATGTCGAATCAATAAGGGCGGATACTTATAATGGTGAAATATACTATGTATCCTCACCATAGTTTACGCCCAGGTCTTTTCCGTACACTCTTCCTGCTCCTGATTAATATAGTGGGCGTTGCCCTGATTAGCTGGAATCTCAGGCGGGAACGGATTCCTACCCACCAGATACCGCAGGTGCCAGAGCCCTACCGGAGCCACCTTATCCGGGGCACCTATCCCTCTTCGTTTTCGAAGCCAGACTACCAGGAGCGCAACCGCTGGCAAGAGCGCCTGAACGCCCGTGTCGGCCCTAGTTTTTCACAGGATGGCAAGTACGTTTTGACGGCTCTCGGGGACACTCTGCGGCTTTATGATGTCGCCTCAGGTAGCCAAGTCCGTGCGTGGTCGCTTCCGACGACCAATCGTCCAGGACAGATCCAGCTCTACTCCGTTCCCCTGGAGAACCGCTGGTATCTCTGGTGCTACGATCCCTCCCTTCCCCCCGCTGTCTACTCCGTAACACCAGATCAGCAAGACCTGGGGAACCCCCTACGCGGCTTGAGCTCCGTGCGCAGTATCTCCCCCTCAGGGCGGTATCTGCTGGGTGACATGCCGTATTCCAGTACGTACGGGCCGGAGCCGGCTCTCAAGATGTCCCTCCACGACCGCCAGACAAGGCGGACGGCGGTTCTGGATATCCCCGAGTCCGCGACGCTCACTGCCTATGATCTTCTCTATGATTCCGGAGCCCCCCGTCTCTACGGACGGGATGCAAAGACCCAACAGTTTTACTTCTTCGACCTGGAAACCGGCAAGCGCCTTCCCACTCCAGAGTGGCTTGCAAAAACCGAGTCCCAGTACTGCCGCTTCTTGAAAGACACGGTTCTCACCGCTCATAAAGACGGCACAATCAAGGTACGCTCACGAGCCAATCCTGAGCTTGTTCTCCAGACCTACCCAACCGAGATCCGAAATTTTAGGCGCCTGGGAATTACCCAGGATCGGGAGTTTATTATTGTGGAGGGGACAGTGTCGCTGAAGCCTGGGCAGGCAAACACCTGGTTTTCCAAAGCACTCGATACAACCGGTAAGGGTCGTCATCAAGTGTTCCAGCGTGCTCATCCAACTACCCCTGTCTCGGGTTCCCGTACGGACGACATCCTGCAGGTCTTCTGGACGGGAGCCTATCACCTCAATCGGAGCTGGCTAAAAGATAGTCGCTATCTGCGTGGAGAGTCGTATATAGGCGATCTTAACTCCCAAAAGCAAGTTCCTCTTCGCTGGGAAATTGGTGCCTTTGAGGCTGCGATCTCACCCAATAAAGAGTACCTTGCCTGGACAGATAGACACTCGGGCGACCTAATGATCTGGCGAACCCCGTTCTCTGTCAAGAAGTAAGTCAATCAAGAGCCTTTAACATTCGCCTTGTGCCAGACGGTATAATATCCGTGACTACAGAAAGAGGTCTAGTCTCGCCCACGAAAGAGACCGAAATAGCATTGCACGAAGAAATTATTCTCGCCAAGCGTCAGATCACCGATAACCTGGATCAGATCCTGACCGTTCTCCCTCAGCGGGTGCACAGAGCACTTGCACCCTATTTGGAAGGGCACTCCGATCTTTTGGAGCTTGTTCTTGATCTGGGACGGCCCGCGGAAGCCCGCTTTGGCAACAACCTCCACGTGGATCTGCTGCCTGCCAGCGACGATCCCACGGACACTGCCAATGAAGTGACGCTGGATGATATTGACCATGTCATTAGTCGTATCTCCGATTTTGGCTTCGACAACCGCGCCGGGATCGAGCGCACGCTCCACCGTATCTCCTGCATCCGTAACCGGGCAGGGCGTGTGATCGGGCTGACGCTGCGCATTGGTCGCGCGGTCTACGGCACGGTGGACATAATCCGCGATATTGTCGAGAGCGGGAAGTCCATTCTTATGCTGGGCCGCCCCGGTGTAGGTAAGACCACCAAACTGCGCGAAGTGGCGCGTATTCTGTCGGCGGAGTTTCGTAAGCGCGTTGTGATCGTGGACACGTCCAATGAGATCGCGGGCGATGGCGACATTCCCCACCCGGCGATTGGGCGCTCGCGGCGCATGCAGGTCAAGCGGCCCGAGGAGCAGCACGCGGTGATGATCGAGGCGGTGGAGAACCACATGCCCCAGGTGATTGTCATTGACGAGATCGGTACCGAGCAAGAAGCCTTCGCGGCCCGCACGATTGCCGAGCGTGGCGTCCAGCTTGTGGGCACGGCACACGGAAACTCCCTGGAAAATCTGCTGCTCAACCCGACACTCTCGGACCTTGTGGGCGGGATTCAGTCCGTCACGCTAGGCGATGATGAAGCCAAGCGGCGCGGCACACAGAAAACCGTGCTGGAGCGCAAGGCCCCTCCCACGTTCGATGTGATCATTGAGATTATGGAAGTGGACAAGCTCGCCATCCACCACGATGTCGCCAAAGTGGTCGATAAGATGCTCCGTGGCCAGCAGCCCCGCCCTGAGATCCGGATTCGAAATGTCACGGGACAAGTGGAGGTAGTGCAGAGAGCGGAGCTTCCTCCGGATCGACCGGGCGAGCGCAGCGGTGGCACCTACGGCATGAGCTTT
Organism: Armatimonas sp.; assembly: GCA_031387365.1. Taxonomy (GTDB): domain Bacteria; phylum Armatimonadota; class Armatimonadia; order Armatimonadales; family Armatimonadaceae; genus Armatimonas. The sequence continues at coordinate 4,377 of JANNDD010000818.1, forward strand.
GATCCTCAGCCCGATCTGCCACTACGCGGCGGAGTCTCCGAACCGGAGCGTCCCCGGCAGGCAGTGGGCCAAGATGGCAAGCCGGTGCACCTCTTCCCCTATGGGGTCTCTCGCTCGCGCCTGGAGCGGGCCATGATGAACCTGCGCGTCCCGGGGATCGTCGTGCGGGACATGAAAGAGGCCGATCTGATCGTCGCGCT
>JANNDD010000833.1:0-10854 GCA_031387365.1 Armatimonas sp.
CAAAAACCCGGCGTTCAAGTCTGGCAGCAGCAACTGGCGCGAAAACCGGGAGTTTGCAGAGATTACATCGGCGAGTCTGAGTACATCGGGGTTGCAGAGCTGGCAGTACGGTCGCTTTGAAATGCGTGCAAAAATTGACACACAGCTCGGGCTGTGGCCTGCATTCTGGACTTTAGGCGCTGAGGGCGAGTGGCCCAGCAATGGCGAGATAGATATTATGGAGTTCTATCGAGGCCAGCTTCTCGCCAATGTGGCCTGGGGAACAAAGCAGCGCTGGAATGCAAAGTGGAATAGCAAAAAGACGCCGCTGGAGTCGCTGGGTAGAGACTGGACAAAGAAGTTCCATGTCTGGCGCATGGACTGGGACGAGACTGCTATCGAGCTTTTCGTAGATAATAGACTCCTGAACCGCACGGAGCTAGCAACGGCCACCAATCCTGATGGTAAGTGCCCGTTTAAGCAGCCGCACTATATTTTGGTCAATCTCGCCGTCGGTGGGCAGAACGGCGGGGATTTTGCGCAGACGAAATTTCCGACGCGATACGAGATAGATTACATTCGTGTGTATCAAAAATCATGAAAAGCATTCCTCTTCGAACCACAGTTATCGGCAGCTACCCATTTCCCGGCTGGCTGGAGTTTGCCGCCGCAAACTTAGATAAATTCGGCCCCGATGATCTTGCCGAGCTTCAGGAAGACGCGGTTATCGCCGCGCTCCATGATCAAAATGCCGCTGGACTCAATGTCATCACCGACGGCGAGCAGACGCGGCTGGACTTTAATCTCAGTTTCTACGGATATATAAACGGCATTGAGCTTGAGAGTGCCCCGCCCCGTCACTTTGGCCCCCCCGCCCACGATCAGCGCGGCAAGCACCCGATTGTTGCAGAGCTGAGTGCTCCCAAAGGGCTTGGGGCGGTGGAGGAGTTCAAGCGGCTGCAACGCTTAACTCTCCCCCGCTCGGCGGGGGCCGGGGGGTTGGCAACATTGAAAGCCAGCGTGCCGGGGCCGTACACGCTCTCGGGGCGCTTGCTTCCGGGCGCAGTCTACGCTGACCGCTGGGCGATTACGGAAGCGCTTCTGCCGCTTGTTCAGCGCGAGCTTGTCGCCTTAGTGGAGGCCGGGTGTACGGAAATTACAGTGGATGAGCCCTCAATGAGTTGCTACGCCCACAGAGAAGACCCGGAGCGCTTTGTCGAAATCTTCAATCGCACCGTCGCGCCTATCGTTGGCAAGTGCCACCTCTCGACACACCTATGCTTTGGTAACTACAAAGCACGCGCCGTTGGGCCGCGCCAGTACGCCCCGATGTTTCCCGCGTTCTTAGGTTTTTCCGCTGATGAGATTCATGTGGAGATGGCGAGCCGCGAGTTTGCGGAGCTGGAGATTCTCACGCAGATCGCCGACGCCGGGAAGATCGCCGCCGTGGGCGTGATTGATGTCAAGAGCTACTACATCGAGACGCCCGAAGACATTGCGGAGCGTGTACACCACTGTTTGAAGTTCGCCCCGGCGGAGCAGCTCGCCTTTGCGCCAGACTGTGGCCTCTCACAAACCGCGCGCTGGGCGGCGAAGAAAAAGCTCGCGAATATGGTTGCCGGTGTGGAAATCGTCCGTAACGCGATACGATAGGGTCTATGGAAACGCTTGCCCCTCCCCGTCGCCTGCCACTGACGCGCGCTCAGGTACGGCTTCTCATCGATGGTGGTCTTGTCGTTCCAGGTACCTCGGAGTATATCCACGGAGATCTACTGGAGAAGATGCCCCAAAACCCACGCCATGTCCACGCCACGAAACGGGTACGACGCGCTTTGGAAGCCGCTTTTGGTTGGGAGTGTGTTGGCTCTCAAGCCCCGATTCGGGTCAGTGAGGACAGTGACCCTGAGCCTGATTGCTTTGTGCTCAGTCGGCCAACCGAGAGCTTTAGCGAGACGCCGCCTGCAACGGATTGCCTTCTCGTCGTTGAGGTCTCGGACGCCACACTCGGGTGGGATAAAACAGAGAAACTGAGGCTCTATGCCCAGGCAGGAATCGCAGAGTACTGGATCGTGGATGTCGCTAACCGATGCCTGCGGGTCCATCAGCACACCCAAGCAGAGGATTATCTACATGTACGCACCTGGACCGAACTTGAGTCCGTCGCGCCGCTTGCACGCCCGGACACCCAGATTCCCGTCAGGGAGCTACTCCCATGAGTGAGCCTCTACCCAATACCATTCGCCTTCAAAAGGCCATTGCGGATGCGGGCGTGGCATCGCGCCGCCGTGCTGAGGAGCTTATCAAAGGGGGGCGCGTCAAAGTGGACGATATCGTCGTCACGGAGATGGGTATCTTAGTCAATCCCGCGACACAGAAAATCGTGGTGGATGGGAAGCGGCTCAAGGATACGGAGAAACGAACCTACGTCGCACTACACAAACCACCGGGCTATGTCTCTACGGTAAGTGATCCGCACGCCGAGAAAAAAGTCGTTGATCTCGTTACCATTGCAGGTGTCAAGCTCAAGCCTGCCGGGCGTCTGGACGCGGACTCCGAGGGGCTGATCTTGCTCTCCGACGATGGTGATTTTATCTTTAAAGTCACGCACCCGAGCAATAGCCTAGGCAAGAAGTACCATGTCACGGTTGAGGGATCTCCGGACTCAGACGCTCTGAATCGCCTCGCACGCGGACTGACACTTCCCGGCGAGACACGCAAGACTGCAAAAGCCGAGGTCACCAAGCTCGGGCGCTCCAGCAAAGGGATCACGCAGCTCGAAATGGTGCTGCACGAGGGCCGTAAGCGCCAGATTCGCCGCATGCTCGATACGATTGGGCACCCCGTCGTGCGGCTGGTGCGTGTGCAGGTGGGGCCGGTACTTCTGGGGACGCTGGTTCCGGGGCAGTGGCGTGAGCTGACACGCTGGGAAGTCGAGGCGATCATGGCGTATAATGTGCCCGAAGTCAAAGGGGAAGGTTCAGCGCAAAATGAAACTAGTCATCGCCGTGGTCCACGACCGGGATCGGGGAAAGATCAGCGAAAGTCTGCTGAGAAGCGGGTTCAAGTTTACAAAGATCGGCTCAACGGGGGGCTTCCTTCGGGAGGGGAACATAACGTTGTTGATTGGGGCCGACGACAAGGACGTGGAAAAGGTTCTCGCCCTAATTAATGAGGCCAGTAAGAGCCGTAAACAGTACGTCAATGTTTTGCCGCCCGATGCCGGGCCGGTGGGCACGTTTATCCCCTCCCCCGTCGAAGTTGAGGTGGGTGGGGCCATTGCCTGGGTAGTAGACGTCGAGCGGTTCGAAAGATTTTAAGAGAGTTCCATGCCGCAAGTTGATCTGCCGCTGGAGCGGCTTCATGAGTACCAGGGACGAAACCCGCGCCCCACTGACTTTGACGATTTTTGGGACAGCGCTCTCGCGGAGCTAGATGCCCACGATCCCAAAGTAGAGCTGACCTCCCACGGCCTCAAAACCCATAGCGCCGAGTGCTTCGATCTCTGGTTCACCGGAATCGGCGGCGCGCGGGTCTACGCAAAGTACCTGCGCCCCAAAAACACCTCTGCCCCCCACCCAGCTATTGTCGAGTTCCACGGCTACTCCGGCCACTCAGGCGACTGGACAGGCAAGCTGGCCTATGTCAACCAGGGCTACTCCGTCGCGGCGCTGGACTGCCGGGGCCAGGGCGGCAGATCGGAAGATAGGGGCGGAGTGAGGGGCAACACGCTCCGAGGGCATATTATCCGTGGGCTGGCCGACAGCCCCGAGAAGCTCTACTATCGCAACGTGTACTTAGACACAGCACTACTCACTCGCATTGTGATGGGCTTCGACGAAGTGGACGCGAGCCGTGTGGGAGCGCTCGGCGGCTCACAGGGTGGCGGACTGACCTTGGCATGCGCCTCGCTCACGCCCACTCTCAAGAAAGCGGCCCCCACCTTTCCGTTTCTATGCGACTTCAAGCGTGTCTGGGAGATGGACCTTGCCAAAGGCGCGTATGAGGAGCTGGCGAACTTCTTCCGCCACTTTGACCCGCGCCACGAGCAAGAGGATCTCTGGTGGGAGCGTCTGGGCTACATTGACAACCAGCACCTCGCCTCGCGCATCCGAGCGGAGGTGCTTATGCCCGTCGGCCTGATGGACACGATCTGCCCGCCCAGCACCCAGTTTGCAGCCTACAACAAGATCACCAGCAAGAAGAACCTCGTCGTCTACCCCGACTTTGGGCACGAAGGCTTGCCCGGCTGCTCCGATATTGTCTTTGACTTTATGAGTGACCTTTAGCCAGAAATTGCCGTATAATACACGCAGAAGTGAGAAACCCCGCCCGGCAAGGATCAGTCGCCGGGCGGGGCTTAAGGGTTACTTCATCACCCCAAGGATGAACATAGTTGTCATATGTCCCTCCTTTCTAGCCGGGGTTGCCGTTGACGCGGTGCCCCGGCTCTCACATTTTACCAGCAAATCAGCAAACAGTTGCTCTACTTATTCTCTTTTTAATTTGTAAGGTATACTACAAGTGCTGGCAAGGTTGCCCTGACTTGCTGGCAAAGTGATACTTCAGGGAGGCAATGTGGAGGTTTAGTATGGCACGTGACCCTATCCCTGCCGATGATGATAACTTACTGATTGAGCTAGATCGTTTTCTCGATGCACTCTCTACAGAAGAGGCGCAGAAAGCAAGTGGAGTCTCGGCGGCAGACCTCGCGAAGCTGAAGCAGCAGCGAAACACTCTGTCGAGCAAGAATGTGACCAAGCGTGAGCGAGAAACCGCCTGGCGCGCCAGTGTTCAGGAGTCCAAAGAGGCACGTACCGAGGTTGTCGCGCTTTTCCGAAAGCAGCGCCGCGCCGCGAGCAATGCACTGGGCATGACCAACGACCTGCGCGCCCGTGCAGGACTACCCCTTAGCTAGAAAGAGAAACACTATGATGAAGGTTGGATTTCGGATTCCAGGGGCGCTAGGGCGCATTCCCTTTGGCGAAATGGCGGCTTGGGCTGCGGAGCATGGCTTCGGCTCGATTGACTTGGGCTCGCCCGACCCGGAGCGCGTTGCGGCGCTGAAGGCCGTGGGACTGGGGCTGGGGACGTGCGACCTAGGCGGGACGCGCGATCTACTCTCCCCGGATGCAGACGCACGTACAAAAGCGATCGAGACATGTGGCAGTGCCCTTGAGGCAATGGCCGCGCAGGGCTTTACCAAGGCATTCTGCACGTTCAATCCCCCCGACAGCACCCAGAGCCGCCGTGTGAGCCTGGAAAACTGGAGCAAGAGCTTCCCCGAGGTCGCAAAAGTGGCGGCGCGGGTGGGGGTGCGGATGGCAGTCGAAGGCTGGCCAGGTGCGAACAACAACGCACTGGGTGTCACACCAGAGACACTACGAGCGATGTTCGCGCTCGTTCCGGGCGAGGAGTTTGGGATCAACTTCGACCCGAGCCACTTAGTGCGTGTCGGGGTGGACTACCAGCGCTTCTTGCGTGAGTTCGGTGGTCGCGCGATCCACGCCCACGGCAAAGACACACAGCTCGATGCCGAGGGTGCCTATCTCTACGGCAATCTTGGCCCGAGCGTGGATCGCCCCGTACACTGCGGCGGCGGCGACTGGCGCTACTGTATTCCCGGCGAGGGCTTTGTCAACTGGGCCTGGGTCTGTGGCGAGCTCCAGCGCCACGGCTTCGACGACACCATTGCCATTGAGCTAGAGGACTTCCGCTACAACGGCACCGTGGATGGCGACAAGCTCGGCTTGATCCGCGCCAAGGCCAACCTCACGCCGTATCTGTAACCTATCCGCCACCGGGTGGCGGATAGGCAGCGATTTTCTCGGCGAGGCGGGCGGCTAGTGCAACGTTTGCCTCACCGAGTGCTCTGTGGATTTGCTGCGCTTCGATCCGATACGCAGAGATCTTCTCGGTACTCCAGTGCGCGGGGGGCGTTTGAAGGTTCGTGATCCGATCCGCAAGCTTTACCCACGCTATCTGTGGCGGCTGGGCAAGAATCCGCTGCAGACTATCGGCCATGCGCTGGTCTTTGGGCAGTGCCGCATCTTTCGTGAGCGACTGGACACCCGCGAGCACCGCCGGGCCAAAAGCACGATCCAGCGCCTCGGGGCTCAGCGCCGTATCTTCCAGGGTGTCGTGAAGGAGCGCACAAAGAACGGCGAGCGTGTTGTCCTCGGTGCCTCCCGCGACCGCCATCACCTCAGCCGCGACTTGCGTGACGTGGAGCAAGTACGGAAGCTCGGTGCCAGGGACATGCTGCCCCTCATGAGCCTCTGCTGCAAGGCGCAGGGCACGCTGGATACAATGAGACGACCACATGGCCTCATTGTACAGGAAGCAGGTAAAATGGGGAATATGAAAGCACTACTAATTCTGGGAGCCGCACTCCTGCTTGCCGCAGACCCGACTCCGCTCTTTGATGGCAAGACACTCACCGGCTGGACTACCGTGGCTGAAAAACCCGTCACGGCGGGCTGGGAAGTGAGCGAGGGGACGATCCATCGCGCGACCAAGGCCATGGATATTGTCACCACGAAAGACTACGACAGCTTTGACCTGAGCTTTGAGTGGAAAATCGCACCAGGAACCAACTCGGGTCTTAAGTACCATTTTGGCAAGTACGGTGAAAAAAACATCGGAATTGAGTACCAGCTCATCGACACGGGCAAGCCCGGTGACAGCCTCGGCAAACACGGCGTCGGCGGGGTCTACGATCTCCTTGCTCCCGACCCTAAAGTAACGCCAAAGCCAGCGGGCGAGTGGAACGTGAGTCGAATCGTTGTCAATAAGAAAAAAATCACGCACTATCTCAACGGCAAGAAGTCTGTCGAGATCGTGATGGGCTCCCCCGAATGGACCGAAGCACTAGGCAAGAGCAAGTTCAAAAGTTCGGCTGATTTTGGCACGAAGCCCGGTAAAATTCTTCTCCAGGAGCACGGCGGTGAGGTCTGGTTCCGCAACCTCAACCTCACGGAGCTAAAATAGAAAAAAGCGGCTGGCATTCATTATGCCAGCCGCTTTTTTATTTTCCACCTTCAGTAGAGAGATCCTGTGCCGCTACACGAGCGGCACGATTTAGAGCCCTCAGCCAAAGGCGCGGGTCTGAGCCGTTTTGACTGGCGTGCCCGCGAGAACTGCATCAAGTGCATCAGGGACGTAGTTGGGAGCGCTCCCAAACTTATCGTAGGAACCGGTGTAGCGTAGCTTACTTTCTTTATCAATCACCACAAAGGTCGGTGAGCAGTTCGCGCCCACGAGCTTCAGGAGCGACTGATCTTTCTTGTCGTCCAGAAGCGGAATATTCAAGTTCTTAGCCTGAAGATCCGAGAGCATCATGTCATCGGTCTCGCCGGAGCTACTGTGGATTCCCACAACTTCAACTCCTTTGGCCTTATAGTTCTTGATGATCTCCCCCATCTTGCCGTAGTACTTCCAGGTAGTGCCACAGTTCTTCTGCATGAAGATACCTACGACAACTTTTTTCCCCTTGAAGCTGGCAAGATCCAGCGGTTTATTGGTGACGATATTTCGGAGGACGGGGGCCTTGACGACCTCTCCGATTTTAAGAGGTCCGCGCTTTGCGGAGGCGTTGAGCCCGAGCGCAAGCGCTCCGGTCAGCCCCACAGCGAGCCCCAATAGTGCACGTCTGTTCATGACGATTATTAACTCCCTGAAGTGGATAAGTTTTGGCGCACCTATTGCGCCACCCTAGTATACATCGGTATTCAGGAAAAGTTCCTCATGTCGGCCTGTGAAAGGTCTTGCAGGAAACCAAAAATCTGGTAGAATACGGGCGCGACACCAAAACAGGAGCAGATCTTATGATCAGGAGAGTTGGCTGAGTGGTCGAAAGCGACGGTTTGCTAAACCGTTGTAGGCTTAACCCCTACCCCGGGTTCGAATCCCGGACTCTCCGTACGAGGCTACTCCTGTGCGGTGTCTTTGTCTTGTTAGGCGCTGTTGCCTCACTACCGACTGCACTTGCCCAAGAGAGTGTCTCAGTCTCACCCACCACACAGTATTTGGCTCTCAGACGCGCTTCACCCATTGTCTGGGGGCTGACATTAGAAAAGATCCGAGAGGCACCGAGCACCTTCAAGGGTAAGGCTTTTGAGCTAGAAGGCACGATTGCGGGCCTCTCCCCTTCCAATGATGGAAGCGGCCTGATGATCTTCAAGACCGTCGCCTCGGGCACCCTCACTCTGCGTATGTCTCAGCTCCCAGTTTGGCTCCAGCCCGGTGCTATTGTCCGTGTGCTCTGCATTGTCACCGAGGGAGGAGACAATAGTGGGCTAGTGGTTGGGCTTCCCGAGCTAGAAGTGATCGCGGTGGCCTCAGCGCTCGATATTAACTCCCTAGAAGCGCGCTGGAAGGCGGAGCAAGAGTATAAGATAGCACTCCGCAAGCAACAGGAACAGGAACGACTCAAAGAACAAGAACGTCTCCGCGTGACCGCCGCTGCGCCCCGAGGGAATTTAAGTTCGCGGGCACTACCGGTTAAATCGCTTGCTGGCAAGAAACAGATCGTCCTTGGCCCACCCCGTTTCGAGGATCTCTCCGCCAGCGCCCGAGCGGTTTTCCCGGCCTATCGAGGCTATATCAAAAACCACAACAAGCGCCTCTCGGAGACTCAGGCGGATCAGATCACCTATGCCATCTTGCGCTACTCCGAGGAGATGGACATGGACCCGCGCTTGATTGTCGCGACAGTGATCGCCGAGTCAGACTTCAAGGTTCAGGATCGCTCCCACGCGGGTGCAATGGGCCTGATCCAGCTCATGCCCGATGAGGTCGAGCGCCTGAGGCTCACTAATCCGTACGACCCGATCCAGAATCTGGCAGGGGGAATTTTCCTGCTCAAAGAGCGCCTCAATAAATACAGTAAATCCTCCACCTACACCGATGCCACGCTTGAGCAGCTTATCCTAACTCTGGCTTCCTACAATGCGGGCGAAGGTGCCGTGAAGAAATACGGCGGTGTCCCCCCCTACCGTGAAACCCAAGGGTATGTCAAGAAGATCATGCGCATCTACAAAGAGCTGATCGGTCAATAATAGGCTTTGGTGACGCGAGTCTCTGCCACTGTGGGCTTATCTTAACCGCGCACGATACCGACCATGAAAACTCTCCTTCCGCTTGCGCTGCTGGCTTTGTTTCAGCCGCCACGACCTGCCACCAGCGACGCTGCACAGCTTTTTGAGGCCAAAGTGCGCCCCGTTTTTGCGGCACGCTGCCTTTCGTGCCATAAAGGCACTCAGGCGGCAGCAAGCCTACGCCTAGATCTCCCTCAGGGCTGGAAAAACGTGGTGGCATCGGGAACGCTTCTCAGGGCCGTTCGGCACGAGCCTGGTGTTGCCGCAATGCCTCCCACGGGAACCAAGCTCTCCGAGCGTGAGCTGGCGGGACTTACCGAGTGGGTGAAGCAGGGCGCACCTGGCCCTGTGACGCTGGCAAAACCCGATCCTACCAAGCACTGGTCCTTCCAGCCGCTGCAAAAATCCCCCCTTCGCTCGCCGGACGGGGTGGAGGCCATGCTAGAAGCTAAGCGCCGTGAGCTCGGGCTGAGCCGTAATGCACCTGCGCCAAAGTCTGTCTGGTTGCGGCGGGTAAGCTTTGATCTGATTGGTCTGCCACCCACACCCGAAGAGATTGCCGCGTTTCTAGCCGATAAAGCCTCTGGAGCCGAGTCCCGAGTGGTGGATCGGCTGCTGACCTCGCCGCGCTTTGGGGAAAAATGGGCAAGGCACTGGCTGGATCTAGCACGCTTCGCCGAGAGCCATGGCTACGAGCAGGACTACGACCGCCCCAATGCCTACACCTACCGCGATTTTGTGATCAAGGCCTTCAACGACGACCTGCCCTACGACATGTTTGTGAAGTGGCAGCTCGCGGGCGATGAGTTCGCGCCCAATAACCCACAAGCGCTTTTTGCTACGGGTTTTCTCGGGGCAGGAACCCACGCCACTCAGATCACCAAGAGCCAGGTGGAGAAAGAGCGCTATGACGAGCTCGATGACATGCTCTCGGTGACGACTCAGGCGTTTCTGGGGCTGACAGTCGGCTGTGCACGCTGCCACGATCATAAATACGACCCAATCCCCACAAAAGACTACTACCAGATGCTGGCGACCTTCACCAAGACCGTGCGTTCGGATGTTGACGTGCCGCTTGATCCCGACGGTGATAAGACAAAACTCGCTGCATGGGAAAAAGTAAAGGAGCCGCTTGTTGCCGCACGCACGGCTTGGGAGCGCGAGAAGCTCCCCGCAAAACTGGCGCACTGGGTCGCGACAACAAGCCGTAAGCCAGCAGAGTGGGTCTTTCCAAAAGTCGAGAAAGCGGTCTCGGCAGGAGGGGCAACTCTCGCTGTGCAGCCCGATAGCTCGGTGCTGGTGACGGGGACGAACCCGGAGCATGAGACGCTGACCTTTACGCTCAAGACAAGCCAGAAGAAACTAGCCGCGCTACGCATTGAGGCACTCACGCACCCCTCGCTGGTCAAGAGCGGGCCGGGGCGGGCGACCAATGGGAACTTTGCACTGAGCAATGTCAGGGTGCGTGTGGAAGGCCCGTCGGGGGGATTTGGCGGCGTCAAGCTTACCTCGGCAAAGGCGGATTTCGAGCAGAAGGGCCTCCCGGTAGCGGCGGCGATTGATGGCGACGGCGTATCGTCGTGGGCGATTGATCCGCAGTTTGGAAAGAGCCACAGTGCTGTCTTTGTCCTAGAGAATCCCGTGAGTGTCCCTGAGGGCTTTGCCGTCACCGTACGCCTGGAATTCAACAATAACTCCGGCCACGGCATGGGCCGCCCGCGCCTGGCCTTTGCCGAGAGCGCAGACGCGCCGCTGGACGGTTTCGCGGTCGCTGATGGGC
>JANNDD010000839.1:0-4647 GCA_031387365.1 Armatimonas sp.
CCCAAAATTAATTTTGCAGAGTTTATAAGATTCGGGGGTTCTCAACCGTTTTAACAGTGACGAAAGGAACTCTTGAAACAATGCAAAACCCACTCACCTCTCTTACTCACCGCGAGCGCACGGGGCTCACCGTGGCAGTTGGCACTCTGGCCCTCTTTGGCGCGGGAAGTACTCTTTACCGCTCCCGTGCCGCCCCGCTTCAGCCCACGGTATTTCCCCCAACACCTCAGGCGGCTTCTGCCCCACCCACCACGATTACCAGCCCGAAACCGACTCCCCAGGCTCCCTCCCGTAGTGTGCTGGTCTATGTTAGTGGTGCCGTCGTGCGCCCGGGCATCTATAGTCTGCCCCCCGGACAGCGGCTCTACCACGCCATTCAGAAAGCGGGTGGCTTCAAAAGCGGTGCCCAGCAGGATGCCCTCAACCTAGCGGCCTACCTCCAAGATGCCGACCAGATCCATGTCCCTCTGCATAGCACGACCGCTACCAGCGTACCAAGTGCAGTGCCCCACCTCGGCGGGGCGCGGGTGCTGGGAAAAGCGCAGAGTACATCACCCACCGCTCGACCAGAGAGTGCGTCGTCTAAGTTCCACAACCCAGGCGACGGCAAAATAAAACTGAGTTCTGCAACGCTAGAGGATCTCCAAAAACTCCCGGGAGTTGGCCCCAGCACAGCGCAGAGTATTTTAGACTATCGAAAGGCAAATGGAGGGTTTAAGGAGCTAGAGGAGCTCAAAGAAGTCCGAGGAATCGGGGAGAAAAAGTTCGCAAAAATGCAGCCTTTCCTCACCCTGTAAGCACTCTAGCGGTGGCTGTTACGGCTACGGCTCTTCTTTCGAAGCCCCAGAATCGTGAGGATTTTCTCGTCGACGCCGGGGATCAGAAAAAGCAGAACGGTGCCTGCAATCATCAGGGCACCCAGCTCGGGAGAAATGTGAACCCCACGAAAAAGTGTATGCAGAAATTTCCGAACCGTGCTGCTAGCTCCTGGAATGAGAATCAAAAATAGCAGCACCACAAAGGTCGTGACCAGAACCACCAGTACTTTGCGTTTGACGGGGGTGGCACCACTACGGCGACGGGTCCGTCGCTTGACTGCCACCATCTTTGGGGGTTCCACGGATGGGCTGCTAGTATTGTCCTCTGCCTGACTCATTATGGCTAATTATAGCATGAATTTCCTTTTGGGCAGGGAAGCACTTCCGTTCTGTAGAAATAATGCCTGCTATGTCTGACTACACTCCCTCCTCAACACGCTATGAAAACACACCGGGCTGGTTCCGCCGCTGTGGACGTTCGGGGCTGCATCTGCCCGCCATCTCGATCGGTTGCTGGCACAACTTTGGTGATCCAGGAACCGATGCGGGCCGCCACACCGACGAAGCCTCTCTGCACGAAAATGCACGCCAGATGCTCTTTACCAGCTTTGATAATGGCATCACACACTTCGATCTGGCCAATAACTACGGCCCCTCTCCCGGCGCGGCGGAAAGCCGTGTTGGGCGCATTCTGAAAGAGGACTTCGCGGGCTACCGCGACGAGCTGATTATTTCTACCAAGGCGGGCTACCGAATGTGGCCGGGGCCGTACGGCGAGTGGGGAAGCCGTAAGTACCTAATGGCAAGCCTGGATGCCAGCCTGAAGCGCTTGCAGCTCGATTACGTGGATATCTTCTACTCCCACCGTCCCGATCCAAACACACCACTGGAAGAGACAATGGGTGCGCTGGACTCCGCCGTGCGCTCTGGCAAGGCGCTCTACGCCGCGCTCTCCAACTACTCCGCCGAGCAGACACGCCTCGCCCGCGCTATCTGCCAGGCCAATGGCTTCGTCCAGCCGGTCCTGCACCAGCCAAGCTACTCGCTGATCAACCGCTGGATCGAGAATGGGCTCACCAACGCCTGCGGCGAGCACGGGATCGGTATGATCGCCTTCTGTCCGCTGGCACAGGGCCTACTGACCAATAAATACCTCGGGGGCACCATCCCCGAGGACTCCCGCGCCAAGCAGCCCTCGGGCTTTTTGAAGGAGTCCGCAGTCACTCCCGAGATGGTCGAGAAGCTAAACAAGCTCAACACCATTGCAGGGGATCGTAGCCAGAGCCTAGCGCAGATGTCACTCTCGTGGGTGCTGCGCGACTCCCGGATGACCTCGGCCTTGATCGGAGCAAGCCGCCCGGAGCAGATTCAGGAAAATGTCAAAGCGGCTGAAAAGACCAAGTTCGCCGACGATGAAATCGCGGCCATTGAGGCCGCGCTCAAGTAGCACAAAAAACAAAGAAACCGGGGGAGGTTGCCCTCCCCCGGTTTTTTCGTGTCTAGCGTGGTGCATTACATCCTCGTTTCGCATGTTATACTTGTCGCTGCTATGCCTACTCCATTCCGTGTCGGCCACGGCTATGATGTTCATGCTTTTGCTGAGGGTCGCCCTCTCTGGTTGGGTGGTGTCCTCTTCCCCAACTCTCCGGTTGGTCTGCTTGGGCACTCAGACGCCGATGTGCTACTTCATGCCCTCTGCGATGCGCTTCTGGGAGCCGCGGGGCTTGGGGATATCGGAAAATATTTCCCGCCATCGGATGCTCAGCACAAAGACCGCGCCAGCATTGAGTTTGTCGAAGAAGTCTGCTCTTTGCTCACGACTCGCGGCTGGCGTATCGGCAACGTAGACATGACGGTGCTCGCGGAGTTTCCCAAGATCGGCCCGCGCACCGACGAGATGAAAATCGTGCTCGCCAACGCGCTTGCAATCTCTCCCGATGCCATTGGAATCAAGGCCACCACCAACGAGGGGTTGGGCTTTGTCGGGCGGGGTGAGGGAATCTGTGCTCATGCCGTCGCGCTAATTTACCGGGAGGAATAAGCCTCGTTGCTGCCGAAGATTAGGGGCGGAGGTTTATCACTATGCAAGTTCAGGTACGCGGCAAAGGAGTCGTGATTACTGATGCCCTGCGAGACTACGCAGACAAACGAGTCAACAAGCTTTCCAAGCACTTTGCGACTCTCCAGGCTGCCACGGTCACACAGAGTATTCAAGGAAAAGTACACCGGGTAGAGGTTCAGCTCGAAGGCGATGGCATCTTGCTGCGCGGCGAAGATCGCGCCGAGGACATGTATGTTGCAATTGATCATGTGGTGGACAAGCTGGAGCGCCGGATGTCCAAGTACAAGGAGCGGCACAAGTGGCACCACCGGGGTGCTCATCACGATCATGACAGCCCACGCCACATGCCCCCAGAGAACGAGCGCGATGAAGACGATGCCGACGATGAGGGCAAGGTTCTGCGACGCAAGCGATTTGCGATCAAACCTCTCACAGAACTTGAGGCCGTTGCCCATATGGAGCTCCTCTCTCACGACTTCTTTGTCTTCGAGAATGCCGACACCGGCCAGGTAAGTGTTCTCTATAGACGGGCGGATAAAAACTACGGTATCCTAGAGCCCGAACGATAACGCAACGAAGCGGCTCCGGACAACAGAATCCGGGGCCGTTTTTCTGGGAGCTTGCTTGTGAAAGTTGGAATTCTAACCGGCGGGGGCGACTGCCCTGGCCTCAACCCCGCAATCCGGGGCGTGGTGTACCGTGGCATGGACTTTGGTTTCGAGTTTGTCGGAATCGAAGAGGGCTGGCGCGGACTCGTCAAGGGGATTTACCGTCCTCTGGGCCTGAGCGATGTGGAGGAGATTATCTACCAGGGGGGCACCATGCTGGGCTCCTCGCGCACGAATCCCTTCAAAAAGGGCGGGGAGAAAGATCTAGAAGCCGTTCTGGAGAATATCAAGGCCGCCAAGTTCGATGCGATAGTTGCTCTAGGGGGCGAGGACACTCTGGGGGTGGCGGCCAAGCTCTACTCGCAGTACGGGGTTCCCACGGTGGGTGTCCCCAAGACCATGGACAACGATCTGTCGGGAACGGACTTCACGTTTGGCTTCGACACGGCAGCCTCCGTGGGTTTAGACGCCATTGATCGGCTGCGCGATACGGCACGCTCACACCGCCGCGTGATGGTGCTCGAAGTGATGGGCCGCCACGCGGGCTGGGTAGCTTGGTACGTCGGTGTCGCGGGCGGCGCAGACTGGGTGACACTTCCCGAGGAGCCGCTCGATGTGGACGCCATGATCGCCCATCTTAGCGCCGTTCGGGCGCGTGGCAAGAAGTACGGCCTCGTTGTCTGCTCCGAGGGCACCGAGCTGCCCGCATTGCTTGGTTCCGAAAAAGCCGTGGACGACTTTGGCCACGTCAAGCTCTCGGACCGCAGTGTTGGGGAGTTTGTCGCCAGCACGATCACCGAAAAAACCGGCTGGGAGAGCCGTCATGCCGTCGTGGGCCATGTGCACCGTGGTGGCGCCCCGACGCTCTTTGACCGTGTGCTGGGCATGCGAGTCGGGATGAAAGCTGCCGAATTAGTCCAGGAAAAACAGTTCGGCCAGATGGCTGCGCTAGTGGGTACTGAGGTGAAAGGCGTGGATATCGTCGCCGCGACTTCCGTGCTCAAAATCGTCCCCCCTCAGCTCGTCGAGCTGATGAAGACCACGTTTAAGTAAATATCGCCGGTTCAGAGCGTCCCGCCGATTGGAACGGCGGGACTGGAGAGCACTTCGCGCTACAAAGGCCGTTCCGGCCATACCAAATTTTATGGGCGGAACGCCC
>JANNDD010000882.1:0-4075 GCA_031387365.1 Armatimonas sp.
TGTACTGATGGAGGAAGATGTTTTACGGAAATAACATCAGGTTTTCCATGTTTACCGGGCCCCTGTGTGCCGGTCTTTTAAGTCCTCCTATAGTCTTCGGCAAAAGCATTGACGGGTATTCTCTGTGGCTTCCCACCAAGGGCATTCAGACACTCCCCATCACGATCAATGAATCTGTTCACCATAGTGATACTTCAATGCTTTTGCCGAAGACTATATTGCTCGTTTCGGGTGGTAGCCTCGGAAGAAACCTTTTCTTCCTCGGCGGGTTCTTCCGAGGCAACAACAAGGGGAATTAAAAGATCTGTGTGCCACTATGAATTGAAGGCTCCGCCTAGGTAAAGCCTCATCTAGCAGATGCCTTCAATACTTCCCACGGAGACTATAGATTATTTGGTGAATCATGGATGAGTATATTTTATGGAACTTATTTTGCATCCGCATAGAATGCTGGACAAACACGACCGGTTGTTTTATGTGTTTTGAACAACCTATGTGCCTTTCTAGTCATGCTAGGCTGTTATCTGATCTCTGGAGAAGCCAGATCCGAGTGGATACCCCGGAGTTTGCTCCGGTCGGAGAATGTTAATTATGAAAAATGTCGAAATACAGAAATTTCTTAATCCTGATGTTATTAATGCTATAGGTGATGATAATTCAAAATTGATTTACTTCAATGATAGAGAAATTGTGTGTGTAGATAAAAATAAGTCTATTATAAAATATGTTTATAGAGAAAAAACGAAAAAAATATTAAAAATAGAAAGAGTGGGTATATTTAAAAAAATGAAATATTTTAGATATTTATACACAGAAAATGGGAATATTTGTATATTTGATACGCGTAATATTGTAATTATGGATTTAAATAATGGAAAAATTGAGGATGAGATTGAAATAGAAGGGCAAATTGTTGATTTAGGTTTTTACAAATCGGATTTATTCATATTAATGATGAATAAAGACTATAAATTGGTATTGAAGACTGATCATGAAATCGTTCTTGACGGGATTGATTTCAAGCCCAGTAATTATTTGGCTATGCAGATTTTGAAAGAATCTGTTTATATTCTTCATGAAGAATCAAATTTATTTATACATAAAATTGATTACTCTTTATTTAAATCTGAATCTAGGGAATTATGGAAGCTGGAAAAAGGAAATGGTATTGCGAATGTTAAATTTCGTCAATTTTGTATTAATGAATGCAATCTAGTAGTAGTTATGCATGTGTATAATAATGATAATTTAAATATATCTGAGCATATCGTATTTGATAGTGAATATAATAAAATTATTAATATAATAATGCCAGATGTTATAGGGACGAATTTGATAAATGATAAAATAAATATAATAAGATTTATAAATCGCAAAGAATTTGAACTGATGAGCATTTATTGAACATGAAATCGATGTATACGAAAATTGCGTCATTAGTCATAATTCACGACGACGACGACTATCTCGCGGAGAGCATCAAAGCTTTCCAGGGAAAAGTCCTTACGTTCGTCTTCGTCAACAAGCTTCCCTTCTTCGGAGAGGCAGGCGATTGGCAGAAAACGATAGAAGTCGCGGAGGCAGCCGGAGCTACAGTGGTGGTTGGCGAGTGGCATGGGGAGATTGAGCACCGGACGGCGGCAGGGGAGCACCTTCTCTCGCTTGGCTACACCCACGCCCTCCTGCCCGATGGAGACGAGATCATCGAGCCAAGGCTTCTGGACACCCTCCTCAAGATTGCCGAACACGACTTGGCCGACACCGTCTCCGTCTGCTGGGACACCTACTGGAAAACACCACAGTACGTCATCCGTCCCCAGGAGCCCTTCACCCCCTGCTACCTCGCCAACCTCAAGGTCGCCAAGCCCGTCGCAGGACACCAGTACCGGGGCGGCAGGCACCTGCACCTGGGTGAAGACTACGGCATCGTCCACCATCTTTCGTGGGTTGGGCCAGAGGAGCGTATCCAGCGTAAGCTCGACTCCTGGGCACACGCCAAAGAAGTGTTGCCCGGTTGGAGAGAGCGCGTCTGGAAGCGCTGGGACGAGGACAAGGCACTCACCAACATCCACCCCACGCATCCGGGGGCGTATGGATTCGCCGAGCGCATCGAAGTACCCGAGATCCTGATTCCCGCCTACTCGACGTGGAAGCAGCTCACGGGGTATGTCGAGCCCGAGCCACTTGCTCTCGTCTCGCCTTGGCCGCGTGTCTCGTTGGTCATTCCCGTTCATGGTGGCGAGGACGACCTGGCAGTCTGCCTAGAGAGTATAAAGGCTCTCCACGAGGAAGGTCTTCTGTACGAAGTCCTCGTCGTGGACGATGCCTCGCCTGACGAAGAGGCCATCGCCAGCGTTGCCCAGAGCTACCCCTTCGCCAAGCTCCAGCGGAGCGAGGCCAACCAGGGCTTCGCGGCTACCTGCAACGCTGGAGCAGAAGCCGCGACAGGAGACTTACTCCTCTTCCTCAACAGCGATACCAGCGTACCAAGGGCCGGACTCCTTCGCCTGGTCGAGTCGCTCGTCTCCGCTGGCCCTCTGGTCGCGGCACGCGGCCCCTACACCAACCGAGCAGGACACGGCCAGCAAGTCCAGGCAACCTACACGACTCTCGAAACCATGCCGCTCTTCGCCCAGGACTTCGCCAGCCGAGACGTGGAAGACGAAGACAGCGATATGCTCGTGGGCTTCTGCCTCCTTGTTCGTGCTTCTGCCTTCCGCGAGGTGGGCGGCTTCGACACGCGCTTTGGCATAGGCACCTTCGAGGACAACGACCTCTGCTACGCCCTACGTAGAAAAGGCTACCAGCTACGGCGGGCGAGCAGAGCCTTCATTCACCATGAGGGCAGCAAGAGCCTTACCAGAGCCGTTGCCGACGTAGGGCAGCTCCTCGACACCAACCAACGCCGCTACCAGCAGAAGTGGAAAGCAGACTTAGAGAGCGGATTCGCCAGCCACCTCTCGGGCTTGTCTTCTAGCCGCATCGTCTTCGATCCGGGCAAGCACCCCGACATTCGCCTTAAAGCCATCCGCCAGCGAGCCAAGGAAGCCGACATCTCGCTTTGCATGATCGTCAAGAACGAGCAGCGGGTTCTAGCAGAGTGCCTCGCCTCCGCCATGCCCTACTTCGCACAGGCGATTATCTGCGATACCGGAAGCGACGACAAGACCGTCGAGATAGCAACCAAGGCGGGCGCGACCGTCACCAGCTTCCCCTGGACAGAGAGCTTCAGCGAAGCCAGGAACGCCTCGCTCGTTCCTGCGACGGGCAAGTGGATCTTCTGGCTCGATGCTGACGATACGATGGAGCCAGCGGCAGGCGAAGCGATCCTTACCGCCGCGCTAAACGCCCCGCCCGATGTCGTTGCCTTTGTCGTGCCGGTGCAGTTCCTGGACGAGAACGGCCTTCCTGGAGCAACACGGGTGGATCATGTCAAGCTATTTCGCAACCTGCCTGGAGTCGCCTTTGAAGGAAGAATCCACGAGCAGATACTACCAAGTCTACGCACCATTGCTGGCCCGGATGCCCAGATAGCGCGTGCCCCGGAGCAGGCAGTAGTACTCCATTCCGGCTACGACACCTCAGTGGAGGGCCAGGCTAAGAAGCGTGAGAGGGATTCCAAGTTGCTAGAGCTAGACCTGAAGGAGCGGCCTGGTCATCCGTTCGTCCTGTTCAACCTTGGCATGACCGACCACTACTGCGGCGAGCATGAGGGAGCGATAAAGTGGCTTGGCGAGTGCATCGAAGCCTCCCAGCCCGGCGAGAGCCATGTCCGCAAAGCCTACGCGCTTCTCGCCGTTTCGCAGCGGGAGCTGGAGAGACGCGACGAGGCACTCGAAACCCTGACAACCGGCCTTGCTGCGGTCGGTGACGATCCTGAGCTTCACTTCCAGGCGGGGTTCCTATTGGCGGCGATGGGTCGGTTCGACGAGTCCCGCGTCCACTACGAGAAGACAATCTCCACCGACATCTCGGGTCACTTCTCCAGCGTTGACATGGCGATCCTTGGCTACAAGACCTTCCACAACCTTGCCAGTGTCTGCCAGGCACTGGGTGACTACGAATCGTCTGTGGG
>JANNDD010000911.1:0-1423 GCA_031387365.1 Armatimonas sp.
GCCATTATTAGTGTTGCCACTAAAGAACTGGAGTGCTACCCCAGGATCGAGGTTGATCTGTGCGTGCGCGGCCTGGGGACGCGCAGCCAACCCGAGAAGCGCGAGTGGGGCGAGGGTCCCGCGTGTCAGCGAGAAACGAGAAACGAGAACGGTGTAAAACCATGAGTCTGTAACCTTTCGTAGATCGGGGGGAACGGGTGGGTTCCCCGAGACGAGATCAGTGCCCACGAGCCAGTGCCCGGTGACATTGCGGGCATTATACACAAAAACACAGTAACTCGCGCCTTTTTCATGAATCGCCCCACCGCTGATTGAAATCATCCGCTGATTGAAATCAGCGTCTAAGAGCCTCGTTCCTCGGCTGAGAAGTCGCTCCGCGACTGGGAACTCCTTAAATTTCTCAGTCACGGAGTGACTTTTTGGCCGAAGGCCCTCAGACGCCCACTTTCAATGGGCGGATAACGATTCAGGAAAAAGGCTCCACTCGTACAATGTGAGCTTTTACGCACTCCCCGCAAAGCTGTCACACTCCCCCGTGGGCGTTCGTCTCCTTCAACAAGGGGCGCTGTTAAAGCTCCCCACGCTGCGGGAGAAAGAGATTACGAAGATGAATACCAAACCAATTTTACTGACGGGGCTGGCGCTGATCGGGCTGCTGGGAACAAGCTGGGCGCAGAGTGGCCGCCCAAATCCCCCACAGGCACGACAGGAAGACAAAAACCTCATGCGTAACCTGGGCAGTGGCCTCGGAGCAGCGGCGCTGAGCTCCGCGCGAAATGGGCGCATGGGCGATGCGATTGTGCTTGGAGCTGGAGCGGCCCTAGCTGGGAAAAAGTACGAAGATGCTCGTAAGGCACAAAGCGATGAGAGCCGCTACGGCCGTGACGACAACCGCTATGGCCGCGATGGGCGCAATGACAGGTACGATTCCTACGACCGCTACAACACCGATGCCTACGACAGAGACCGCTACAGTTCTCCCTCCCGCTGGGAGCGGGAGCGCATCGAGCGAGAGCGCCGCGAGCGCATAGAACGAGAGCGTTGCGAGCGAATCGAGCGAGAACGCCGCGAGCGGGAGCGGGAAGAACGGGAGGCGCGTATCCGCTGGGAGCGCGAGCACCGTGGCCATAGCGGGGATCGTGACCGCGACCGCGATGGCCACTGCCGGGATCACCGCCACGGCTAGCGACAAATAAATCTCCCGGTCCTACGAAAATAGGACCGGGCCCTCCCCCCTTCGACCCAGGCAGACACGACCTAAAACGGGCATACTCTTTCCTAGGAGAACTGTCCGATGTCCGAAGAGCGTGTTTGCCTGGATTTTTTGCTAAGAGAGCTTCGTCACTGGCGCACCGAGGGTCGTGTCCCGGAGACCTTCCTCGCGCCCCTCTACGACGAGTACGAGGCGCGGCGCAAAGCACTC
>JANNDD010000926.1:0-13316 GCA_031387365.1 Armatimonas sp.
AAATGAGGCGTCTGGGTAGCCTGCGGCCGCAAAGCCCGTGCCGGGCTACCGAGTCCGTCTCCCCAGCCCGGCACGGGCTTCGCGGCGCTTGCGCCATTGCAGACGCCGGTTTTCAACCGGCGGCGACGATTCGTGAAAAAGCCTCAATACCATCGGAGAAGATCACGCCACCCGTGGGCATCTGGGAGACAAGCTCCAGCTCCTGGTACTTGGCGGCACTGACTACCAGTCCATCAGAGCCCAGAGTGACAACCAAATGGCATGGATCAAAGGTGAAGGTGGGTAAGAATTCCCGATCCCTAGGGACAAACTCGTTTTCGGACTTGCGGTGTTTAAGTCCGTTTTCCGGAACCTTGATGCCTCATTAAGCGTACGCTACTTTTATGGCGATCTTTCTTCTCTCAAACCCGAGCTCGGGAGGCACGGGCAGTGGTGCTTGGCTGGAGGCAGCGCGACGGCGCTTGGGTGAGCGGCTGGGACGCTGGACGGAAGTGACTCTGCGGCCCGGTGAAAATATTACGGCTCTCACTCAGGAGCTTCTCCCCGAAGCGACCACACTCTTTGTGGCGGGCGGTGATGGGACGGTTCGGGCGGCGGCGCAGGCGCTTCAGGGCACCGATATTCCTCTTGCGATCCTGCCCACGGGTACGGTCAATGTCTTAGCGCGAGAGCTGGGAGTTCCTCTCCTTGATCCTCTCGCAGCCGTGGATCTCGGGCTCAGTGGTGAGGAGCGCCGGATTGATCTGGGAATCTGCAACGGGGAGACCTTTCTGCTGGTCTGCTCTGGCGGCGTGGACAGTGCGACCGTGGGCCAAGTCAATGAGAATCTGAAGAGTGCTGTCGGGGCAACCGCCTATGCCTTTGCCGCCGTCGGGGCGCTGGCGACGTTCACCCCCCATGCGGTGCGCGTCACCATTGACGGCAACGCGCTCCCCGAGACCGATGTCTTTCTGGTCGCCGTCAGCAATACATCGCTCTACGGTGGCGACCTGAAGCTCCTGCCCGACGCCAGTATCGACGACGGGCTGCTCGACATTGTGCTCTTTACGGCTCCGAATCTCCCGGCGGCCGTCAGAAACGCCGCATTTTTACCCCAGCTCGCCGACATGGCTCTCGGGCGGCACTCCCAGAGTGATAGTGTCTGGATCTTCCAGGGGAAGCACATCACCCTGGAAGCCGACATGCCCCTGACACTCCAGCGCGACGGTGACCTGGGCAGCAGCACCCCCGCCACTTTCAGCGTCGCCCCCCACGCCCTACGCGTCAAAGCTCCTCGACGGTTCTAGGCTTCCGCCAAAAACGCTTCCCGGCAGGCGGTGAGTTTTTCGGGTTTCTTGCCAAAACGCTCCTGGTAGGCGGCCATTGTGGGCAGAAGCCGCGCCTCCCACTTGACAGCGGCACCGACGGCAATCATCGAGAGCTTGTGCACGAGAAAGGGGTTCTTCATGCGCAGCAGCGTGAGCGCCGCAAACGCCTCGGCGTCGGCTTTCTCCAGCGGAGGGCAAATCGCGGGGAGAATCTCGTCCACGAGGAGCGACTCTAGCCACGGGCCAAGCTCGGGGTGCTCCAGTGCCTCGCGCACAGTCACAACACCGTACTTGCTGGGGCCAATGCTGGCCATCGCGGTGTGCAGACCATTCAAAATCCGTACTTTTCGCACCGCAAAGCGCTCAATGCTCTGCGCCACCACGATCCCGCCGGGATTCGCAGCGGCGAGTGCCCCAAGCGCCCCCGTGTTCTCTCCCTGAATCGCCCAGAACGTGTAGGGCTCGACAATCGCGGCCAGTGGGTCGGTGTCGTCTTGGGTGCAGATACGATCCACCAGTGTGTCGCAGAAAACGCACGCACTGTCCAGCCACGCCAGAAACACCGGGTCTGGGTCACACTCCGCCACCATGGTGCGCAGCTTCTTGCCATTGTCAGCGATTAGCTCTGAGGGGAGAACGGTCACGCCGGGAGCCCCCGCCTCCATTCGAGCGCGCAGCCACGCCGCCAGCCGTCCGGGAAACGAGAGTGCTTTCGGCTCCGTAATCTTAAAGCCCGACTCGCTCACGTTGCTGATCACCAGCCCGATGGCTGGGTCACTCGCCGTGGCCGCGACGGCCGCGCTGTCCTCGCTGGCGGTGAGTGTCTTTTCAATAATCGAAATTTCGCGCACGGAATCCACGATGCTGCCATCGCTGCCGAGGCCGCGCTCCCGGAGGGTGAACTTTCCGCCGCTCGCTGTCAGTGCCCGCGCACGCTCATCGCCCGAAGGTGTTGAGCTGACCATCGTGATGGGCATCTGCGCCTTTTCGGCACAATCCGCGATCAGCCCGCGTAGCAGCACACCCGTTCCAAATACTAAAATCTTACTCAATTGATTACTCCGTCTTTGAAGAGCGCGATCTCGCGGCAGCCGTTTTGCTCCGCTTTGGTGAAGTACTCGCCCGACGCGGCTTGAAGCACCAGCGCGAGAAGCTCGTCAGCGAGGGTTTCGAGCGGAATGCCCTCTTCGATTAGGCGGCCCGCATCAAAATCAATCCAGCCAGGCTTTCGGCTCGCGAGGCTGGAGTTCGTGGAGATCTTAAAGGTCGGGGCGCAGGTGCCAAACGGTGTCCCCCGGCCCGTGGTGAAGAGCACCAGCTGCGCTCCCGTGCCCGCCAGCGTGCTGCAAGAAACCACATCACTGCCTGGCCCATACGCTAAGGCAATTCCCGGTTTGGGATCGGGGGCAAGAGGCTCACCGTAGCCAAGCACATGAGCAATGGGAGCCGTTGCGCCGCCTTTTTGGATGCAGCCCAGCGACTTTTCCTCAAGAGTCGTGATCCCCCCCGCTTTGTTACCCGGCGCAGGGTTCTCCGAGATCGGCTCGTTGTACTTTCGAAAGTAGTCCTTGAAGTCGTTGATCATCTGCTCAATGGCATGAAATGTCGGTTCATCGGCGGCACGCTGCATCAGCAGTTTTTCCGCGCCGAACATCTCCGGCACTTCGGTGAGCACGCTCACGCCCCCCGCGGCAGCGAGGCGATCCGATAAAACCCCGACCAGTGGGTTTGCCGTCAGCCCGGAGAAGCCATCGGAGCCGCCACACTTCATGCCCAGTACCAGCTTCGAGAGCGGCTGCGGCGTACGGACATCCTTGGCTGCAATCTCCGCCAGCTCGCTCAGAAGCCGCACACCCTCACCGATTTCGTCGCTCACTTCCTGGGCGGAGAAGTAGCGCACACGATTTTGATCCGCCACGCGAAAGGCTGCCACTTGATCCATCAGCGCATTGTTCTCACAGCCCAATCCCATGAGCAAGACCCCCGCGCAGTTGGGGTGCGCCGCCAGCGCCGCGATCAGCCGCCGGGTCTGCTGTAAGTCGCCGCCAAGCTGGGCGCAGCCGTAGGGGTGCGTGAAGGCGTAGACCCCATCAATCCCGTTTTTCCCGGCTAGCTTTGCGTGCGCCTCGCGTGCCACCGTCTCGGCCATTTTATTGATGCAGCCCACCGTGCACAATACCCACAGCTCGTTGCGAATCCCGACCTTGCCATCAGCACGCAAGAAGCCATCAAATACCTTCCCCCCCGCCGGGCGGGGGCTGGGGGGTGGGCTGTACGGCACGTACTCGTAGCTTTCGTTGGCCCCGAGCATGGTCTTGGCGTTGTGTGTGTGCAACCAGTGACCGGGCGCGATAGCCTGGGTCGTACGGGCAAAGGGCTGGCCGAACTTGCGCACCACCTCGCCTGCTGCCAGGGCACGAAGGGCGATCTTGTGACCGGAGGGAATGGCCTGGTCGGTGTAGTAATCGTGGGTGCCGATACGAACGTGCGTCCCGGCGGCAATCGCGGGGGAGAGCAAAACGGCCACGTCATCGTCGGGGTGAATCTTAAGAGCGCGGGCTTCCATGGCCTCTAGTATTCGCCATCACGCTAGCTTGCTCCTGCCAAAATCGCCGTGGCGGCTTTCTCACCAGAGCGGATAGCCCCATTCGTGCTGCTCGCGGCAGTAAACTCACCGGCGAAGTAGGTTTTGGGAAGCGCGGTGCTATTTTGGGGAAGTGTCTGCCAGAAATTTTTCGGCTGGGCGAACTGGGCGTAGGGAATCCGGTAGGCGGCGAGCGGGCGGTAGGTAGCCAACGCGGACTGTGCAGCCGTGTCACCCGTGAACATCCGCCGCAGATCCGTGAGGGCGGCGGCAAAGAGTGCGTCGTCGTCGGTGGTAGGAACCCCGATCACCGATGCCGAGAGCAGACACTCACCGTCGGGGGCGTACTCGGGAGCGATATTGGTGAGCAGTGCGGCATGGTTCACCACGGGATCACAGTTGGCGTTGAGTAGCAGTTTCTTGCCCTGCCAGAGTGGAACTTTTCCGGTAAAGTAGAGCGTGGTCGTGCCCACACTACCCTCGGGCGTGGCGATTCCCGTGAGTCGCGCCGCCTCCGGTGCGGGGGTCGCCACCACGACTGCGTCGGCATCCAGCGCAGCGAGGCTCTCCACCGGCGACTCCAGACGAATGTCCAGTCCTGCGGCAAGCTGGGCCGCGATGGCTCCCATTCCTCGGGCGGGCAGCGCGACATCGCCCTCCGAGAGCATCTTCCAGCAGAACTGAAAGACCCGCGCGGATGTCTGCAAGCTCCGGTCCAGAAAGACACCTCCAAAGAACGGGCGGATAAAGTTCTCCACAAAAAGCGGCGAGAAGCCCCGCCGCTTGAGAAAGCGCTCCGTGGTCTCGTCGGGGCCGTCTAGAAGGGCGCTGGTCGGCTTGGCCCCCACCTCGCCTGAGAGCCGCCAGGTGCGCCACTTATCCTCGGTCGTCACGATACCGGTCAGCAGCGATGGCAGGAGGGAGTCCGGGTCGCGCGCGGGATCCGCCAGAACATGCCGACGGTCCCCCTGCGCGATCATAGCCCCTGGAGAGAAAGTACGCAGCTCCAGCGCCGCATAGTCAAGCTGCCGTCGCGCCGCCGGGTAGGCGGTAAAGAACACCTGGAAGCCCCGGTCCAGCGTGAAGCCCTGCGTATGATCGGAGCGCACGCGCCCCCCGATTCCGTCGGACTTCTCGTAGACCACCACCTCCGCGCCCGATTGCTCCAGCAGTCGTGCACACGTCAGCCCCGCCACTCCCGCCCCGATCACAATAACTTTCACGAGACTATTGTACAGGCTGGGTACAATAAACCCATGAGTACGCCCTCAACCAACACGGAGAATATAGCTGGCCCCTGGCCGCGCTGCCCGGAGGCGGCAGCTTACTTTCAAGAGTTTTTCCAGTATTTTGCGGACCAGAACCCGCAGATCACGCAGCTTGCCCAGCGCTTCGAGGCCGAAGCGGGAGTAGATATTCTCTCGCTCGTGGATCACTGGGTTCTGCCGCCAAGGAACGGCTTGATTGCGCACTGGGAAGCACTCGGGCTGGTAAAAAACACGCTCCCTGAGGGCGACGAGGTCTGGGAGCATCCGGGCGCACGCCTACCCCGACTTCGTGTGAAAGCGAAGCGCACCACGCCGTGCCTGGCGCTAGGCGTAGAGAGTATCGCAGAGTTTGCCGCCAAGAATCATCTGGCCCTCGAAGCCTGCCATGGCGATGATGACTCCGGCTACCAGTGCGGCCATCTCTCTCTCCCCCACGGCGAGCTGATGCCCATTGTCCGGCGCGGCTACCGGGGCTTTGCGCCGCAGTCCCGCCCCGGCGGCGTGGAAGCCGCACGCGCGGAGTTTGCCGCCCGCCCCCGCACCGACGATGAGCAGGCCAGCATTGCCGCCGCGCAGAAGCTTTTCGAGAAGCATGCTGCCACGCTCGGACGGGGCCGTGCGACAGAGGAGTTCTTCGCTGCCGAGCGCGACTACTACCTGGCACGAAATGCCGCCGCGCGCTGGCAGTACGCCCGGCAAGAGGCCATCGGGATCGGCTGGGCCAACCACGACCACCATACCTACCGGTGCTCCCGCGCTGCGTTTCCCGCGCTGATCCGGCTCTTTGTGGCGATGGGCTTTATCTGTCGCGAGCGTTTTTACGCCGGTGCCGAGGCGGGCTGGGGCGCGCAGGTGCTGGAGCACCCCGAGAGCCGCGTCGTGATCTTCGCCGATGTGGATATCGCCCCCGAGGAGCTGGACTTAGACTTTGCCGCGGTTGCGCTCACGCCCCGCACGACGCTCGGAACCATCGGACTCTGGTGCGCCCTGCACGGCTCGTCCATTGCAAAAGCGGGAATGCACCATATCGAGTGCGAGTTTCTCTGCCAAAAAGTAAAAGACGATGCCAATGCTGCCGGCCACCCGGTTATGGCACCATTTACGGAGCTCCCGATGCTCTGGCAAGCCTTCACAGTCGGAGAGCCTTGGCTGGTGCCACAAGAGCGCCTCGCACCGTTAGTGACCGCAGGGCACCTCACCCACGAGCAGGCCGAGAAGTTCGCCATGCTCGGAGCACTCGGGAGCCACCTCGAAATCCTCCAGCGCTGGGAGGGCTTCAAGGGCTTCAATAAAACCGCCGTCAGCAACATCATCCGCGACACGGATGCCCGACGAAACTAACCACTACGCAAAAACTAACCCCTTCGCGGAGCCGGAGGGGTCGGTCATGGTGAGGAACGAGCGGAGACCGGGGGAGGTTACTTCTCCGCCTTTGAGAACGTGACGATAACTTTCTCGCCTTTTTTCGAGACGTGCATACTCAGCTCTGCCGTGGCACAGAGAGCTTCCAGCGCAACTCGAATCGGGACATTCTCAAAAACAAGCGCCTTGCTCGTGCTGGGCACATCACTGTCAATGGCATAGACCACTCCCGCTTGCTTACAGAGGTCCTCGATCAGCGCCTTCACATCACGCGGCGACGTGGCATCGGCCTTCACCCGCTTGTCGGGGAGTAGCCCGGCGCCCAGCCCGGCGAGGGCTCCATCCAGCTCCGCCATCCGTGCGGCCTGACCTGCGAGTGCAATCGCCGGAGCGACGAGCCCTTTAACTTCAATCCCAAGCTGTGCAAGCATGTCCATCTTACCCATCGTCCCTTTGAGCTTAACAATATGCACCATGACAATATCTTCGTTTTTCTCAGCCCACCAGCCAATTCCCAGCGCCTGGCAGAAGGAATCGAGTGCGCGCGCTGCGGAGGCATTGGTGAGCTTCATGCTCAGCCCCCGCTCCGGAAAATCTAAATCATCCGCACCAAAGGGGTAGAAGGCGGTATCAATATCATAGTCCGCCTTGATCTGCTTCATGAGGGAGTGAAACGCAGCCTCAGGCTCCGCCCCCTTAAGATCCAGATCAACCTTGATTTTCTCAAGAGCCTCACGCGCTTTCTTATCGGTCTTCTCTTTTACGGAAATGGGTAGGTTATTATTTGTCGTCGCCGGTTTTACTTTCTGAAGAACCGGAAGAACGGGAGCTTCGGCAGGGGCTTCTTGCGCAAAAGCCGTGAGAGGCGTGATCAGGGCAAAGCCTGCGATTAAAAAGGAAATCGTTCGCATTTATTTAGTCTCTTTCTGTAGAGCGACCACGTAGGCCGCCGGGATGATGGATTCAATATGGATCGTGCCGCCCTCATCGTCTTTGTCATCGAGGACAACGGTAACGGGCTTGGGTGGTGGCAGGGTCGTGGCGACCACGATGACTTGCTCCAGCTCTGGTTTCAGGCGACTCTTACGTCGGGCAATCCTACGACGGGGCCGCCGAGTCTCCGCCGGGGGCGTGCCTTGCGTCGAGCGTAGGTGCTCCGAGGCAACTTTCCGGGTACCCTTTTCGGGTACTGCCCGCTGTACCAAAGACACTCGGGGCGGATCACTCGCTTGCCCCGGCAGCTCGGATTCAGAAGCATGGAGCATCAGAAACCCGGGCACACAGGCCAGAGCGAGTGTGGCAAAGACGGGACGGATAAGCCCGATAGGCCGACGGATCGGCTGGCGCAGAGGCAAGGGTGACACGTTTTTCAGCGCCGTGTTCAAGGTTTTCAGGGCCACAAGCTCGTTTTGACAGGTGGAGCAGTGCGCCAGATGCCGCCCCACGCGCCAAGCAGGTAGGCCGTGTAGCGCACCATCGGCCCAGGCTCCGAGTAATCGTGGGTTACAGTGCATCTCCGAGCTCCTTTCGTAGCCGCTGCCGCGCGGTGTGAAGGCGCGACATGACCGTTCCTAGGGGGATTTCCAAGAGGGTTGCGATCTCCTTATAGCTCAGCTCCTCCCAGGCGACCAGCACCAGTGGGGTGCGTAGCTCATCGGGAAGGCGCTCGATGGCGGCTTGGGTGCGTTGCAGAGTGTCTGCCTGGAGCGCACGCCGCTCGGGTCCCGCCTCACTTGCGGGAGCATTGTTGTCTAGTGCTAGGCTCTCTCGCCGCCGCTCCCGGTGGCGTAGCGTGGTATTGATGGTAATGCGATGGAGCCAGGTTGCGGGTGCCGAGAGTCCCCGAAAACGGCCAAAGCCTTCCAGTGCCCGGATACCAACCTCTTGGGTCAGATCATCGGCATCGTCCCGGCTGCCTGAGAGCGCCACGATCAGCCGCCAGACCCGCTCGCGCTCCTGCTCCCAGAGCCGCGCAAACGCCGCATGCCGCCGCGTCTCTTGGGCTTTCTGAGAACTCCAGGCCATTTCGTACTCCATCGCAAGCTTAGATACGCTCGGGGCAGAGTTTATTCGCGTCAGAGAAGATTTATTTTGCGCTAGCCGCCAACGCGCTTGACTTTGTAGCCCTGGGCGCTTAGCTCGGTGACGACTTTATCGCGGTGCTCGCCCTGAATCTCGATCACGCCGTCTTTGAGCGTGCCACCGGTGCCACAGCGCTTCTTGAGCTGGGTACAGAGAACTGCCAGCGCGGCATCGTCAAGAGGGAGGCCCTGGATGGTGGTGACCCCCGCCCCCTTGCGCCCCTTGGTTTCCCGACCAACACGAACAACCCCGTCGCCCGAGGTTAACGAGCGAACGGGGTTGTTCTTACAGATACAGACAGCCTCGCCACAGCTCGGGCAGAGACGTCCTTTTTCGGTGGAGTAGACAAGTCCCACGAAGAAACTATATCATGCCGCTTCTTTTTCTTGCGCAACTCCCAGCAGTTTCATCGCTGTGTCGTCGCGTAGGTAGGCAGGAAGCTCGCCGCTGCCCTGCCCTGATGCACTATCCTCTTCCAGACGTAGAAAAGCCTGGAACTCATCAAAGAAAGCGATCACTCCTGTGAGGTTGTCCACGCGAACCCGCCCCGCTTCCTCCAGGGCCTGGTAGCTCGCATTGGTCTCGTCCACCATGACACGGAGCCCATTAAGCCGCTCATGAAGGCGCTCCATTTCCTCGGCGACATTCCGTCGAAAAGCCTTCAGATCGCCTCGATTACGGGTGAGATACTGATTGAGGGCAACCATTTTTTGCGCCGCATCGCTGACCACAAGATGGCCTGCACTACAAGGATCTGTCGTGACCACTGAGATAGCCTGCTTCATTGTCTCACAGCGTCCCCGTGCGGTCACCCCATAGGGCATCCCGACCAGTATCTCGACTGCCTGTTCTGCGTTAAAAGGCACCGCAGACAAAGACACTCCACCATAGATAGTGTTGTCGTTGAGCGAGCCATCTTCCTTGAGGGCTGCTGAGAGGTCTGGCGGCGTCAGAGGATCGGGCTCCGGCTCGGGAAGTGGCTCAGGGATCACAGGAGGCTCTGGCGTGTAGACAGCTTCCTGGGCAGGCGGGGGGGCAACGATGACCGTGGGCACCGTGTGTTCCTCATCGAGGCGTACCTCGATAAAACTGGAAGTAATGGCCTGACGTAGCTTTTGTCCAATTCGCATGGTTTGTCTCTAAAACTTTCTTAAGCCTGCACCACCGCCCCGCGTCTCACCGACCACAGGCAGTCCTTTTGGGGCGAACTTGGGGCGGTACTCCACGCAGCGGTAGGAAAGTGAGGTCTCACGAGGCGCTTCGGCCTCCTCTGTGTTCACTTCTTTAGAAAAGACAGAGCAGCGGCCATTGGCCACGTCATAGCTCCCACAGTCCGTGCACCGACGGAGTACGGTCCAGCAGATAGAGCAGCGCACCGCGCCAATAAGCTCGATCCGACCACAGAGCGGACAGTGGATATAGACCTCGCGGAAGCCGTAGTCTTTCTTTTCGAGTGCCTGGCGTACTTTTCCCGTAAACGACTCAATGTGCTTGGTCATCTGAGTCAGGGAGGCGAGCAGGTGATTCATCTCCTCAACGGAGATAAAGTCCACGACGCGGCCATCCAGGGTATCGGTGAGATCGTTGATCTTACGGTCAATTCCCTTGAGGTGGTCTTTTGCCGTCTGGCTCTTGTAGGGCTTCGCCTTCTCTTCGCTGGAGCGGAAAGAGCGGATCATCTGATCGGCAACCGAGCCGGTAACCCGCAGGAAGATTTCTTTTTTAGTCGGGTACTGCTGAATCGCCCGGATGATCTGATCGAGAGCACCGACCCCCATTCGCTCCGCCTTTACTTTTTCGACAAGGCGCATCTGGGTCTTCGGGTCACTATTGAGAGTCAGAAGGGCGCGTGCATGCCCCTCTCCAAAAACGGCGATGGTGCCCGGCCTCGTCACCAGCTCAGCCTGGATTGCCTCGGGGAGCTCCAATAAGTCAAGCAGCCGTCGTATCGTGGTATCCGAGACTCCCAGTGTCCGCGCTGTTTTCTCATAGGACATGAACTTCAGCAAACCCTGGATCGCACGCGCTTTCTCAATGGCGTTGAGGTCCTCGCGCTGGAAGTTCTCCAGGAGCGCATCCGCGGCGGCGTCCTCATCGTTCATCTCACGGATGACAGCGGGGATGGTAGGCATGCCCGCGAGCTTACTTGCCCGGTAGCGCCGCTCGCCCATGATGATCTCATAGAAGCCGGGATATTTTTTGTGTGGACGGACAACGATTGGTTCGAGAACACCCCGCTCTTTAATCGAAGCAGCCAGTTCCTCCAGGGATTCCTGGAAGAAGGTTTTGCGTGGCTGATCTTCAGCAGCGCGTATTTTTTCTAGTGGCAGAAACTGAAACGACATCGAAGCAAGGCTCCCCGGGAGACAGTCTCCCCTTGGGCTTTCTATCCCATCTGGTTATATGGTTGGAAAGCCTGCAAGAATCCTTAGGTGCATTTCGGTATTTTTCCGAGGTACTTCGCTAGCGCCTACGGACAATTCCCAAGGAAAGCATGATATCGGGGGTGTAGCTGGTCACGAGAAAGGGGTAGATGTTCTCCGCAATAGAGGCATACCAGCGCGTTTTGGCATCGGCCTGGTGCCAGATTCCAAAGCTCATCTGCTGGCGCCGACTGCTTCTGCCACGCAGCCCCCGATTGAAAGGGAAGCTTGTGTCTTCCATCTGAACCACAAGATTTATGCGCGGGGTGCTCTGGAACTCAGCGGCCACCACGCTCCCCGTGAGCCAGCGCTGCCCTTGTGTGAGTGTTCCCACTTGGGTGGCTCCTGCCCGTACGAGATTCAGATTGGCATGGGCGCTCCAGCGCGGCGTGAGGCGCGTCTCGCCCAACAGCCCGATCCCGAGATCCACTGCCCCATTATCCAGAAGTGCTTCCCGTCCCCGCACGGGCAGCTTCACGACCGCACGCGCAGACACTCCGGGTCGCACAGGGCGGCGTGCACTGAGCGTGACAGAAGTCAGCGCCGCAGCCGAGCCGCCGTCCAGGAAGACAGTGGCCCCATCGCGCACCTCGCTTCGCACCTGACCATTGGGGATTTTACTGAAGACGGAGTCGGTGAAGGGCACGACATTCTGGTGCCAAACACGGATCAAGGGATCGAGAAAGCCCCCCGTACGCTGCACCAAACTTGCTTGCCAGCTCCACTCGCCCCAAGCCTGCCCATACGCCTCTCCGAGGCGCAGGTTCTGAATCTCAGAGTCATCGTAGATAAATCTTGTTACTTCCCCGTGGTAGACAGCATTGTTGCCGATATCCAGCCGCAGGCGCTGCTCCCGTGCTCCAGAAGGCAAAGTTGCTACTCGCTCAGGCTCCAGTAGCGTAGCCACACCACTCAGGCTGGTCTGGACTTTAACGGGAAGCGGGCCAAAGAAAGCGGGAGGATCAGCGGGCAGGGAGTACATAAAAACAGTTTACCCGGAGCGGATCGCCTCAATGGCGCTCTGGTAGCGCTGGCCATCGCGGAACGTCAGGTAGGGGGCGTGTGGCTCGCCACAAATATCGGCGATAAACTCTTTCGCGAGGGCGGCCCAGCGGTCTTCACAGCCCCCATCGAGCTTGGGCAGGGCAGCGATCAGTCGCTCGGGAACGGGAAGCTCCTGAGCGTCATGGAAGATTCGAAAGGCAAC
This sequence comes from Armatimonas sp., assembly GCA_031387365.1. Classification (GTDB taxonomy): domain Bacteria; phylum Armatimonadota; class Armatimonadia; order Armatimonadales; family Armatimonadaceae; genus Armatimonas. Next base: position 12,234 of record JANNDD010000926.1, read on the forward strand.
CTCGCCCTGAGCGCTTAGCGTGCCGTGCTCCCCGAAAAGGCATAGCTGGGCCATTTTCACCTCAGGGCCAGAGATCAGTGTCACGGGAACCATTCCGGTCGGGGTGGCAAAGTGCAGGTGGGCTGAGTACGATGTGTCGGCATCACACATGCGCCACTCAGCACTCGCGAGCTCCCCCGCAGTGAGTGAATCCGCCCTTGCGCCCCAGTCGCGAAAGTCGTGGATGCCGGGGATTATGGGGGCACGCTCAATGCCGAACTTTGCTTGGCCCGTCGCTCGGCTCAGCGTCCCGCTGAGTACGCGCTCAAGAATCGAAAGAAGGTGCGGGAAATGACCGTTGAGGAGCCCACCTCCCTGTTCGAGTGAGAGAGCCCACGACCAAGGAAGTGGCGGCGCGAGGTGGGCGCTGACATGGTAGGTAGCCTGAGTCATACGCCCGATCACGCCACACGCTACCAGCTCCGCGAGCCAGACCACACTAGGCTCGTAGCGACGTGTCGCCGCAAACGCGTGCTTCCCCCCCGCTGCCTCCACAAGCTGACAGAGCGCCACCGCCTCACTTGCCGTCGTCGCCAGCGGCTTGTCGCAGAACAAATGGCATCCAAGCGCCACAGCGGCCTCGATCACCTCGCGACGCAGCACTGCAGGAGTTGCGATTGCCACAATATCGGGGCGCACTTGCTCCAGTGTCGCCCGCCAGTTTGTGGAGGCCAGTGGCACACCGAGTGCAGCGGCGCGTGCCCGCACAATCTCTGGCTCGCGCCCGCACAGCGCAACCACCTCGACACCACAGTGCTGCAAGGCTCGCGTGTGCCCCTCACCCGCAAAGCCCGCCCCAATGACGATGGCACGAAGTGCTTTGTGCATTGACATACTACTGACTATAGCTTTCCTAAATGATTTGTAAAAAAACTGAAGATACTGTATAATACCATCATCTTTCCCTGAAGGTGATTATCATCAATACTGCTTTAGAACAATTTATTCAGGAAAGCTATAGTCAGTAGTATGTCAATGCACAAAGCACTTCGTGCCATCGTCATTGGGGCGGGCTTTGCGGGTGAGGGGCACACGCGAGCCTTG
>JANNDD010000933.1:0-2753 GCA_031387365.1 Armatimonas sp.
ACCACGACCGTCACCTCCTCATTGGCGGCCAGCGAAGGATCACTCACGGGCCACGGGCCACGGAAGAGCAGCTCCTGACCGCCCAGCTTCTCCCAGAGCTCGTCAGCTAAATGGGGGGCCAGCGGGGCGAGCAAGAGCGTCAGGCCCTCAGCGGTTTCCCGTGCGGCGGGATGGGCCACGCCACCCGCGTTGCAGAACTTACGCAGGGCATCGTGGAGGATCATCAGCGCGGAGACAACGGTGTTAAAGCGGAAGCTCTCGATATCGTCGGTCACTTTCGCGATGGTCTGGTGGAGCTTGCGTCGTAGCGCCTTGACGTCGGCGTCGGGCATGGGAGCCCAGTTGTCGGGAAGATCACCCCCCAGCACCGACGGCAGCGTTTCTCGTGCACCGGGGGGGGGCGGCGCGGAGACAATCCCTGTCACCGTGTCCCAGACACGCGCCAGAAACCGAAACGGGCCGTTCATGCGCTCCTCGGACCACTGGATCGTGTCCTCAAACGGCGCCTCAAAGAGAATCAGGGTGCGGAGCGAGTCCGCACCGTATTTGTCTGCCATCTCATCGGGCGTCACGGCGGTCTGCTTAGACTTGCTCATCTTCAGCCACGAGAACTCGACCTCGATGGGCTCGATCTTCTGCTGGCCGTCCACTTCAATAATGCGCTCGGCTGGGATCGGGGCTTTATTGGCGTTGTACTGCGCGATCCACTCGTCGCGCGGGTAGTGCACAAACTCGCCGGGCTTGATGGACTTATCGGTTCCCGAGAGCACGGGCGTGAAGGCATTGAGCATTCCCTGGTTGCGCAGTGCGGCAGCGGGCTCATCTACCGAGATCAGACCCAGATCCAGGAAGAACTTGGTGAAGAAGCGGCAGTAGAGCAGGTGGCCGACGGCATGTTCGCGCCCGCCGATGTACATGTCAATGGGCATCCAGTAGTCGGCGATGGCCTTGTCCCACGCCGCGTCTGCGTTGTGCGGGTCGGCGAAGCGCAAAAAATACCACGACGAGTCCACGGAGCCCGCCATCGTGTCGGTCTCGCGCTCGGCGGCCTGCCCACAGTTCGGGCAGGTCGTCTTGACAAAGCTCTCAATGGTGGAGAGCGGCGAGCGACCGTCGGGGCCGGGCTTGTAGTTCTCGCAGTCGGGCAGCACCACGGGGAGCTGGTTCTCAGGAACAGGGACAATCCCACAGCTAGGGCAGTGCACCATGGGAATCGGGGTGCCCCAGTAGCGCTGGCGGGAGAGCAGCCAGTCGCGCAGGCGATACTGAATCTTTCCGCGCCCACAGCCCTTCTCTTCAATCCAGGCAACTACTTTGGGGACGATCACGCTCTTATCTTGAGCCTCGCCCGAGAATGGCGAACCGAGTGCTTCTCTAAATGTCCCGCCGCTGGCAAAGGCCTCGGTTAGTTCGCTCTCGACGGGCGTGTCGGCCTCGGCGTAGACTAAGACAATTGGCAGGTCGAACTTGTGGGCGAACTCGAAGTCGCGCTGATCGTGGGCGGGGACAGCCATGATCGCGCCCGTGCCGTAGCCGGTCAGAACATAGTCCGCGATCCAGATCGGGATGGGCTGACCGTTGACCGGATTGGTCGCGTAGGCTCCGGTGAAGACGCCGGTTTTCTCTTTCCCCTCCGCTGTTCGGTCCTCGTCAGACTTCTTAGCGGCCTCGGCGGCGTAGGCTTCCACGGCGGCTTTTTGCGCGTCGGTCGTAATCTCAGCGACCAGCGGATGCTCCGGCGAGAGCACCATAAAAGTCGCACCCCAGAGCGTGTCCGGGCGGGTCGTAAAGACCGTGATCCCCCCCCCGCCCGACGGGGGAGCCAGCTTGAACTCCACCTCGGCTCCCTCACTGCGCCCGATCCAGTCACGCTGCTGGGTTTTCAGGCCCTCCGCCCAGTCAATGCCATCGAGGCCCGCCAGCAGGCGATCCGCGTAGCTGGTGATCCGTAGCTTCCACTGGGGCAGCGGTTTCTTGATCACGGGGCCATCGCAGCGCCAGCACTTGCCATCAACCACTTCCTCATTGGCGAGGACAGTGCTCTCATTGACGCACCAGTTCACCGGGGCAGCATCGCGATACGCGAGCCCTTTTTCGTAGAGCTTCAAGAACATCCACTGGTTCCAGCGGTAGTAGCTCGGGTCGGTGGAGTTGATCTCGCGGTCCCAGTCGTAGCTGACCCCGAGGATATTGAGCTGCTTTTTATAAACTTCGGCGAGCGTTGGCACCACGGTGCGCGGGTTCACGCCCCGCTTGATCGCGTCCTGCTCGGCAGGCTGTCCGAAGGCGTCCCAGCCCATCGGGTTTAAGACATTAAAGCCCTGCATCGCCTTGAAGCGGGCCACGACATCGCCGGGGACATAGTTCTTGCAGTGCCCGACATGCAGGCCGGAGCCCGACGGATACGGGAACATCACGAGCACGTAGTACTTCTGCTTGCTCGCATCTTGCGTGGCCTTGTGCACCTTTGCGTCGGCCCAGCGCCCCTGCCACTTCTTCTCAATCTCGCGGAACGGATAGCGCCCGCCCCCGCTCTCGTCCATTACAGCTTCGCTCATAGTTATACCCCCAAAGTATACCGCCTCTGTCGCCACGTTTTACCCGCCGATTTCAACGCTTGTTGTGAATTGGTACGGTTTGACACGGTTTGACACGAGGGATTAAAATCCCTCGCTGCGGGTCGGCTCCGCCGATGTCCTTCGGACAAGAGAAGCGATCCTTCGGATAAGAGAACGTGTTTGCCTGCCTCATTC
>JANNDD010000940.1:0-8377 GCA_031387365.1 Armatimonas sp.
TTCCATGTTCTGTCTGAAATGCAAGCGTCTCTCTCCAGTTGGCAGCGCGTACTGCGCCTACTGCCCTGGCAAATACTCCTTCAACGGCATCATCTGTAGCGGTGGACATCGCTGCAATGTGGGAACCCGTATCTGTCCCACCTGCGGCAATGATGAGTTCTCCGAGCACACCTGGGGAATACGAACCGGCTGGATCGCAAAGCTCGGAACAGTAGCCCTACTGGTCTACCTCTGGAAAGTCGGTCTTGCGCACGGTGGCGAGATTCTTCCGATTCTGGAGTCGGGTGCTGCTTACACCTTTGGCTTCATGACCAACTCCGACTCAAATGCTTCTGGCAATGCCCTGAGAACAATCTTCGCCTACGGCTTCGTGTTCTGGATGATCGGCCTCTGGATGCACATTTTGCCAGGGCAAGGTGGAGTTCTTGGAAAGTTCTTTCGAAGCCTGCCAGTGCGTGTCTACCAGCTCACCCTGCGCTGGATTCCACGCGTGGGAGCCCTTCTATGGCGCGGTGTCCTGAGAGTCTCGGGGCTTGTAGCCAATAAGCCTGCTGCACTACCAGGCAAGTCCAAAGACAAAACAGGAAAGGGGGAGTCGTAACCATGCAATTTGGTCTGGACGCTAGGAATCGCAATAAGCGCAGCCTTTTTAAGCTCGGACAGACACTCAGTACCCCAGGAGCACTCGATGCTCTCGGGAAGGCAGGGGTAACTCCATCAGACCTACTTCAGCGACATATTACGGGAGATTGGGGCGACACTCTCCCTGAAGATCGTGATCTGAATGAGGAAGCACTCGTGATGAGAACTCGTATTTTTTCAGCCTATTTACTTCCCCATACCGGAGAGAAGATCTGGATCATCACCGAAGCAGACCGGTCAGCCACAACCCTTCTCTTGCCGGAAGAATACTAAGCAATGGAAATGACCACGTTGAACATAGACATCACCGCTCTGAACCCCAAGTTCTCTTTGGGAAAGATCGTGGCTACCCAAAAAGCTCTCCAGCTCATCCAAGAGAATGGCGGTACCCCCACCGAACTGATTGGGCTACATGGCCGGACAGCAAGTACCGTAGTCAAAGGTATCATCCTTCTCGAGGACAGCGAATTTGCCCCTCATGCAATTGATGGCCACCCAGTGCATTCCCACTTCGGCGTGGGGACAAAGCCTATCTTTGTCGTTACCGAAGCAGATCGCTCCAGAACAACGATTCATTTGCCGGAGGAGTGCTGATGCCCCCAACCCACTCGATTCCCTCCTGGCTCAAATCGGAGCGACGCTTTGAGCCAGGCACCATCTCAATCTCTGCGACCGCCCAAGGTGTTCTGCGAGCTGCCCACACATCGTCCGAGTCGCTCATCGCCCGGCACTGCTCTGGAGACTTCGGGGACATCTCGGAATCGGACAGCCACACCAATGAGGCTAACCTTCTATCGGGAGGTCATGTCACCAGCGTCTACTCACTCCCTAGGTTTCCTCTTGGTCTAGGCCGCGAACAGATCTGGATGTGCTCGCTTTTGCGGGAAGGTTGGACTTATATCTGCATCCAGAGCGAAGTCGGCAATGTACTCTAACAAACAGACCATGTGCTCTGATCGACACACTGGCACAAAGGGAAAATCCATGAGAAACGTTCGATACTTATGCGATTGTGGAGCGATCAATATCATCCCGCTCCGGACTCGCTTACGCGGCAATAAGCCCGCCTTCTTTTACTGCGCAGATTGCGGCAAGCCCAGCTACGATATTTGCAAGCAGTGCGACAACCGCACCCCAAGTGAGAGCAGGCATAAGTTCTGTCAGTCCTGTGGAGCGAAGGGTGAGGCGATCCAAGTTGGGGCGCGGGTCGTTGATATGGCTCGCAACTTGAGGGAATGTGTCTTCGCGATCCCTTACTGTGCAGGTATGGGATGGCTTTTCTGGTATGGGATGGACTACCTTCCCAAGAAGCCCACTCCGTGGTTTCCAAGTAGCTTCCTGGCTATCGCAGGGATCGCGCTGCTCATCGGGCACCTCTGCCCACTCTATACACTCCTGACAGGTGAGCGCCTGGCCCCACTCACTTGGCGAGCCCTCTCGCGCTACGGCTTCTCCTTTTCAGAGCACGACGACTCCATCCTGATTCGACAAGCCCTGAAGTTGCGAACCCGAGTAAAAGCCATGCGACGATGGGGCGTGCGTACTTGGAACAAAAGTAAGCGCAAAGCAAAATGGCTCCCTTAATGAGCCCGCGAGATCCATCACAATTATTTTTTGATCCATCCGTAGCGACTCTTGAAAAAGCAGGTATAATCCCCGAAACTGTATCATTGCACCTGGTGCAAGGATCACCTGAGGAAGGGATGGACTTGAGTCTTTATCTGAAGCACTTCGGACTGAAGCTGGCACCGTTTTCTACGTCGCCAGACCCTCAGTTCGCGTATGACACGCGGGAGCACCAGCTCGCCGTTGCGAAGGTCGCTTACTCGGTTAGTGAGCGGCGCGGAATATTCCTGCTCATGGGCGAGGTTGGTACGGGAAAGACCACCCTCTCTCAGCTCCTGCTTAACAGCTGGGAAGAAGACCCCGATACCTATATGGTCGCCCACATTACCGATCCATCCGCAGCCACGCCTGCCGCGTTTCTGCGGGTGGTGCTACAAGCCTTTGGCATCGAGACAACCCGCAACCTGCAAGACCTCAAGGATCGGCTCCAGGTCTTCCTCATTGAGCAGTACCAGGCGGGTAAGATCGTGGTCTTGATGCTTGATGAGTGCCAGACAATCTCTCGGGCGAACCTTGACCTGCTCCAGACCCTCTCCAACGTCCAGACGCAAAAAGTAAAGCTGATTCAGATCATCTTGCTCGGACAGCCCAACTTCGCAAATAAGCTCACCCAGAAACCCGCGCTTAAGTCGCGGATCACGGGTGGGGCAAACCTGAACCCCCTCACCTATGACGATGCACTCGCTATGCTGCGCTACCGGGTTGAGGTGGCAGGTGGTGACTTTGATACGATCCTCCCCCACGAAGTCCATAAGACCATCTACAACGCGGGAAGCGGTGTGCCTCGTGAGCTCTGTGTATTGTGCGATGCCGCCCTAGTAAATGCCTTTGCCCTTCGTAAGAAGGCCGTCGACCTGGAGTGCATCCGCATGGCCGTAGACGACCTCAAGTTCAAGGGCTTTCGACTTTCAAGAGAAGGAGACATTTAAACTATGTCTGAGAGACCAGCGGGTCGCGGCCTGACGGTTCCCAAGAATCCTGCGGCGATGCTTCGGGCGCTGAATACCCAGCACGCAGAGGATTCCGAAACAAACAATCTAACCGACAAAGAAACAGACCAACAAACAAACAATACTACAATACTACAAACAGACATTCCGCCAGTCGAACAGGAGACCCCTCTAGCAACATCTTCAGAACCCGAGGCACTCAAAGCAGTTGCTCCAGAAACAGCTACAAAACAAACAAGCAATACGACTAACAAACAATCAATCAAACCAACAAAGAAACAAACAAACAATACTACAAAGCAAGAACCACTACCCCCAGCTCCGAGTCGCAGAGATGGTAGGACGCTGCGCTCGCGCCAGCCCGCCTCTGATCCCACGTCAACCATAGTGACCTCGTTTCGTATCTCAGTGGGCACCATGGAGGCGCTAGATCGATACTGTTTCGAGAACCGTCTTCGCAAGCAAGATGTCGTGGAACAGGCGTTAGCGGCGTACATGGCAGAGGACGAGGAGTAATTCGATGCAGCGCGCAGAGACGAGCAAGCGACTAACCTTCTCCCAGAAGTGGGGAGATGATCCCTTCACCCAGTCTGGGCATACTCAGGTTCCGAATGCTCTGATCACCTACGCGCACCGCCTCGGCCTCAAGTCGGAGGAGTGCTGGCTCATCACCTGCATCCTGCGCTTCAAGTACGATGACTCTAATCCCACTCCCAGCCAAGAGCGCCTAGCGGAGCTGTTTGGACAGAGTGTGGACACTGTTCAGCGCACCATCAAGAAGATCGTTGACAAGCGCCTCCTGAAGGTCGAAAGGTTCCGTGACGAGGAGACACACCGCTTTACCCACACCGTCTACGACTTCACACCGCTGCGCTTCTCCCTGAACGAATGCCACTATCAAGACCATCCTGAAGAGCGGCCACAGATGCCTACACTTCCTGAAAAAGCCACACCGCAGATTTGCGGCCTGGAGTTTCGGGGGAGCCACACCGCAGTTCTGCGGCCTGGGCCACACCGCAGAACTGCGGTGTACATAAAGAGAATAAGAAGAATATTGGATTCCAAGAAGAAAGAGCGTTGAACGTTCGCAAAGACGAAGTACCAAGCTCAGAACGCTCAACGTCCAACGAAGGGGGAAAGGGCATATATGCCATCAGGGACAAAGCCGTCGCAGAGATCGTAGCTCTCACCGGAGACGAAGGGAGCCTGAGGCGCTTTCAACAGCTCTGGGAGATCGCGGAAGGCAAAGGGACGCTCGATGCTTGGGACGCCGCTCTACGAGCCACACGGAGGCGTTTGAGTGGCAATGCAAAGCAAGCCTTAGACCGCCCGGGAGCCTACTTCGACAGGATTTGTGTGCAGGAGCTAGAGAAGCGTGAGGTCTTCGTTTCCACTATTGCCCAGAAGCAGGCAGACCTTGGGGTGGGGGATCTCATCCGCCAGGGGCTCTTTGGTGGTGAAGATAGACTGGGCGGCGAGGAAAGTCTCATCGCCGATGAACAAGAGCCAGCACCACATGAGGCGATCACAGAAGTTGTCGCGCCACCGCTGACGGTTGCCGAACTCGCCGCTGAGCTGGTTGCCTTGGAGAGTCAGGGTGGGGCATCCTACGAAGCCTTCCAGAGCTTCTGTGAGGCCGAGCGAAAGCGCTACGAGGCAGAGATGGGAAAGGTAAGCCCGACTAGCCGTGAGCGCCTCCTCGGCGTCTTTGATCGCCCAGAGAAACAGAGGGACTTGTACAAAAAGTGGAAAGCATCAGGCCAAACTCTATAACAAACCTATCTCCTGTGACGAATCTACGCTGCACTAAGAAGCTCCTGGATCGCTTAAAGCTACCCGCCAAAAAAATTAAGTCTGGCACCCAGACAGAGTCAGACATCCCTACAGAGTCAACCGCGAAGCTGGGAGACTGGTACGCCACTTACCTGCCCGTAAGACCTAAGCACTTCATCCTAGCTATTAGCCAGAGGTGTCGACTGGCTGTTCTGCTTCCTGCTGCGCCGCTCCAGACGCTGGGGATGCGCTTTATGGAGGCGGTGCAGCAGCGCCTCGAAGCGCTCTGCATTGCTCCTGAAATTGTCGAGCAGGAGCTGGCTGCGATGGGCGAGCCACAGTTTGTTCCCACCGGCCCGGATCGTTGCCGCGTCACCATGGGAACCATGACCCAGTTCCTTCAAGTGATGGACTACAGCCTGGAGCGTCAGGAAGCTCCTGATGAGATTGCCCTGTACTTGGGTCACTACCTCGTGGGGATCACTGGGCAGAAGGACTACTTTCACCTGGAGACAGCCGCCCGCGAGTTCCTCGATCCCGCCACAGTGCTTGAGGAGTCGCGCTGGTCGCTCCAGCTTCGCGTGACGATTATAGAGTCCGACCCACCTATCTGGCGTCGCTTGCTGGTTCCTGCATCTTTGAATCTGAACCAGCTTCATCACCTGATCCAGAGCGCTTTCGGCTGGCAGGACTGCCATCTCCACGAGTTTGTTATCGGCGAGGGCGAAGCAGTGGTGACCTATGGGACGCGCTACCAGTTTGCCTTAGAGCCTGGCGAGGGGCCGGATCGCAGTGGTAGAGCGTTGCGCCTATATCGTGCCTTTCCCGAGGTGGGGAGCCGTTTGGTGTATGTCTACGACATGGGCGATAACTGGCGTCATGAGGTTGTGCTTGAGGAGCGTGTCGAATCCGGTGGGGGACGGCCCAAGTGCCTTTCTGGTGATCGTCGTTGCCCTCCTGAGGACTGTGGCGGTATCTGGAGCTACCAGGAGGTTCTGAAGGCTCTAGCCGGTGGTTCTAGCTCGGTTTCTGGCAGTGAGCTAGCCGAGTGGCTTGAGTGGGCTGGTCCAGGCTTCGCCCCTGCCGCTTTCGACCTTGATGCGACGAACAAGCGTCTGAGCTACTACTGATCTCCTCGCGCCTCCAATGTGCATTTTAAGGAAGGTTAAAATGGTACTCATTGACTTCGTACCAAGGCTATTGTTGCCAAGGCGACAAAGAGGAATCTGGATGAGGCATCGCCAAAGTAACGCTGGGGCCAGAAAATAACATGGTGGCCCGCGCCTAAACAAGATAGCCTGCGCCCAGACTACAGAACCACCACGGCCTAAATAACCCAGATAACACGGCCCAAATAAGCAGAAGGGAGCTTTAATGTTTACTATCGTTGCCCGAGAAGAGCTCGACGCTCTCGACCTTGCCTGGGGGTTGCCCTACATTGATGCAGCAGGAATGCCTTACTTCACCAAGCCAGCCGGGACGGAGCACTACCGCCTCCTAGCCCATCTCTCAACGCTCTACAGCCACCGGCTCATCTTGGACGTGGGGACTTTTCATGGGGCATCGGCAGTGGCACTCTCTGCCAACTCCCTGGCTCAGGTTATCTCCTATGACATTGCCAATCAGCGCACTCTTGACATTCAGCGGCACAATCTAGAGTTTCGGGTCAAGGACGTACTTGAGGACAAAGACCGCCTGGCTCAGGCTTCGCTGATCCTCCTGGACACCTTTCACGAGGGCGGCTTTGAGCGTGAGTTCGTGCGGTGCCTTCAGAGTGTTGGCTTTCGTGGGACGTTGCTTTTGGATGACACACACCTCAATGCGGCAATGGAGTCCTTCTGGGGAGAGATCCGTTTGCCCAAGGCGGATCTGACTCGTGTGGGTCACTGGTCAGGAACGGGTGCCGTTTACTTTTAAGAACCGGTGTGGTCATCTGGCGTCGTGTAAGAAAGTTGCTTCTGCGTCGTGTAATTCTTTTCGGCCAAATGTAAATGAAGCTACGGTGCTTGGAGCGGGTCTGAGTCCTTAAGTGGAGCTAGACAGTGTGAGTGTGGTGAGAATTTGGCCCTACCTGAGTACCGCCCGATACCGCCCGACGAGGGGGCGGTGACAGTCCGTTCCCTTCCTTTACAGTCCATCGCCTTCTTGTAAATTTGATGGTGCTCTGTTTTAAATTTGATGATGCCCGGAACCTTTTTTTATGAGGAGCAGGTATATAGGAAAAGCCTTGGAATTGATGGGCCGACCGTTAAGATGGGCCGACCGTTAAGATGGGCCGACCGTTAAAAAGAGAAGTCCCCGCTTCGAGGGATAAGAAAATCCCCACTTTGAGGGATAAATCAGTGGACCGCCGAAAGTTGCCGTTGAAAGTTGAAGATTCTCGACCAGGTGTCCTGAACTCAGTGATGGATCTGAGTTAATACAGGAGCCTGTACGTTGTTGTGTATGGAGCTTCAAAATAATGTTGCAAAAGTGGTCTGGCAAGAGCCGTAGTGAGCTGCCCAGTAGATTGTCTAATGCCTCTGGGGAAGAGGCTGTCTTATCGGATAAAGAGGCTGTCTTATCGGAACCCTCGGAGTCCAACAGCAGGGATGCTGTGCATCTGCCCCAACCTATAAATCCGACCCAACCTGTACATCCGACCCAAAGGGATCACGATCACAAGACCCCCCTTGATAGAGTGACGGGCTTTGCGCCTGAATATAATGTTGCGCCTGGATATAATGATCCTGCACTTCGGGATACCCTTATGGCCGCTGGTTGTGCGGAGGCTCAGCGTTGTGGTGTTTTTGTGGAAGATCTCCAGGACTTTATCTCGGAATACTTGGTGGGTTGCTGGCTCTCGCCCAACAGAGTTAATCTGCCGTTGACGTGCGTCTGTGGGGCCAATCGGGCTAGGTCTTTCCTTCGTCGCGAGCGACTCTGGCAGCAGCGGGTAGTCCTTCTTGAGCCCGAGCAGCTTCCCTCTTTGGTAGAAGCTCAGAAAGAAGCGATTGCCCTCACCCCCGAAGGACAGGTTCTCTTGGGGGAGCTACAAAGCCGTATCGAGGTTGCACGGGGTGAGCTCAGCGCACTTCAGCAGCAGGTTTTCTACTTGCGACGCTTCGAGGGGCTTCTCTTTCGTGAAATTGCCGTCCAGACCGGACAGAGTATTGCTGCTGCTAAGATGGCCTTCCGTAGCGGGCAGCATCGTCTGTCCGCCGTTTTTGAATCGGTGAATCTGCCCTATGAAGAGGCATGCGAATACCTGTCAGGTAGTTGAGCACGAGAATATTTGAACTTGGGAGAGGCTCTCGTAGAGGGCGCGAAAAAAGTTGTAGAGGGCGCGAAAAAAAAGTTGAATTATTTTTGCTCCAGGTGCTTACCTTTTGCGAAGTCATTTCGTT
>JANNDD010000116.1:0-2255 GCA_031387365.1 Armatimonas sp.
CTGAAAGGTGAGTTCGACGGGATAGAAGACGCCACCAAACGGGCTCGTGGTGAGCTGAAGCTCGCCCCTAGGGCCGACTAGGGCGTCGCAGAAAGTTCCGCGCTCGTAGGCTTCGTAGATCTCGGAGACAATCAAGTCGCCGCCGAGCATGCCCACGATTCCGGCCTTGCCACCGCGCGGAATAAAGCCAATCCGCACCTTGCGGCCCTCGGGCGCGGCGATCTTAAAGGAGTAGATCATCCCGTAGGAGCCGTCGCGCAGGCGGGCTTTATTGGTGTCACGCTCGGGGAGGCCGATCCGGAAGCTCTGGCGGGCAAGCTCACCGCTTAGTGGAACCGCGATCTCGCAGCGTGGGGAGTCCAGCACGAGAGTTCGCATCCGGGGGGCATCCCACTTATCGTGCTTGTAGTAGATACGCAGACGGATGTTCTTGTCCGCCTTGATCGTCATCATCCCCGAAGCGACTTGATGGTGGGAGAGCTTGTAGGTAAAGCGTGCCACGCCTTTTGCCGCCGCGATAGGCTTCTCGGGCGCACGTAGGTAGCGCGCCATCGCCTGGCGCCCGACACTGGGAGGATCGCTCTCGGGATCAGCCAGTCCCTGCTTTGAGCTAAAGCTAAACGACTCCTCAGTGAGGCTCTTGAGCTGCACCACAAAATCGCCGGTGTCGTTGCTTGAGTTGCGGAAGTGGTAGAAAACCGTGTAGCTCTGCCCTGCCAGAAGCCGTGCATCCGCGTAGGTGCCTGCATCCCGAATCCGCTCCGGTTCGTTGCAATAGATTAGCTTATCCTGAGCATGCGCCCCCACCGACAAAAGCCAGCATACCAACACACCAAACCACCACTTAGCTCGCATACTGTCCAGTATACCCCTAGTCATAAAGCGCAATCTGCAATAAGCCCCAAGCCCAAACAGGCCAGCAGCAAAGAACGACACCCTACCATCTTGTAAACCTCCACCCTTCGGACAGTTAACTGCAAGAAAGATGTTCCAACGTACTTTTTAGCCAAAAACACGCACTTTTACGGGGTCAGGCAGCCAGTGCCATCAAGAAACGCACCGTGTGTTCCGCGCCACGCAGTAGATCCGAGACACGAAGATTTTCATTGGGGGCGTGTACTCGAGCACCGGGATAACCACAGCCGATAGTCGCAATCGGCTGGCGCAGGCCGACCGTAAAAGGATGCACAGGGCCCGTCACGGGGGAGAGAGGGACAATGCTGGGTGCGATCCCGTAGGTTTCCTGTGCCGTCTGTGCGGCAAGCTGGATCAGGGGATGCTCCGGCGAGACGCGCCCCGGCTTCTGCCCTCCCAGATAGACAACCTCAATGTCGGTGAATCCCTGAGCATCCAGATGCGCACGCAGGCTCTGATGCACCGTCTCTGGATCCATGTCCGGCACGAGGCGGAAGTCCAGCTTAGCGGTGGCCTCGGCGGGGAGCACGGTCTTGACTCCTGCGCCTTGGTAGCCACTGGAGAGCCCGTTGATCGTGCAGCTTGGCTCGAAGCTCGCGCGGCGGTGCAGCTCCGCTCCGGTAGCCCCCCCCAGAAACCCCGAGATTCCAAACGCCGCTTTGAGCTCCTCCTCAATCTGTGGGGAGAGCTTTCCCAGCAGCGCCAGATCGGCATCCGTGGCGGGGAGCACGCTATCGTAGTGGCCAGGCAGGAGAATACCCTCGTTTTGGTCTTTCAGACTGGCCAGTGCATGGACAAGCCGCCACGCCGCATTCGGGAGAATCGTGCCTCCGACACCGCTATGGGCATCGTGGGTGATTGTCTTTGCCCGCAGCTCGAACGTGGCGATCCCGCGCAGGCCGCAGATGAGCTCGGGCTCGCCCGCGGCATTGATCCCCCCAAACTCCCAGAGGGTCACATCGGCGGCGAGCAGAGCGCTATGGCGCTCGATCCAGTCGGCCAGATGCACACTCGCGACCTCTTCTTCCCCCTCAACCAGCACTTTCACATTGACAGGCAACGCGCCGCCGTGAAGCGCCCTCAGCGCATCCAGTGCCAGCAGGCGGCAGGCGATATGGCCTTTGTCGTCAGAGCTGCCTCGTGCAAAGAGATGATCCCCCTCACGACGTAGCACCCACGGGTCGCTCTCCCAGAGTTCGAGAGGCTCGGCGGGCTGGACATCGTAGTGGTTGTAGAAGAGAGCCGTGGGCGCGTCCACCCCGGCGCTACGGTCTTCGGCATAGACCACAGGGGGGCCGCCGCTGGTGGGCACAAGATGCGCGATCAGCCCACGCTTTCGG
>JANNDD010000002.1:0-3352 GCA_031387365.1 Armatimonas sp.
CAGAAACAACCCGCCAAAGTCCGTTGAGTTGGCGCTGGCAGCGAGCGCACGCTCACGGATCGGCTGGAAGAAAAGCCCAAGTGCGGCGGGGCTGAGTGCCTGTCGCACGCACGCCTCGACAACTCCAACGCTCTGTTTCCCACCCCCGGCTCGGTCCTCGCCACCCCCACCCGATAACGGGAGAGGGTTGGAGGGGGAACCCCTCCCTTTCACCCCCTCCCTTCCCGTTATCGGGAGGGAGGGGGCCGGGGGGAGGGAGGGAAATCGAATGGCGGTGAGGTTGCCAAAGCGGTTGTTCCAGATCTTTTGTCCCGCCTTGAGCGTGATGAAGGCCTTGGGAGCGCCTCGGTAGGTGCTCCAGTAGCTCTGGTCTTTATCGCGGATCTTCTCCAAGTCAATAGGCACGCCGGGCTCCCAGTCGCGGCAGTCTTTCTTGTCCGAGAGGCCAGGAATATCGGGCATGAGCTGTGGATCGAGTGCGGGGCCGGAGAGCGGGAGAATACCACGCACCTTGAACGCGCTGGTATGCTCTTCTAATTTCCGTAGAGGCCCGACCAGCCAGTAGCTCAGGCTGATTTTATCGCCGATTTTTGCGCCCAAATCCTCGGCGAGCCAGGCGTTAATCAGCACGTCATCGTCGGCCATCTCTTTTGGCAAAGGCGCACCTTCGAGGGCTGCGACCGTGGAGTAGGGCGCGGATTTTGTGCCGAGTGTCAGGCGGTTGACAAAGTATGTGAGAATGCGCCGGGCTCCCGGCTGCGCGGTCTCGGCAGCTTTGGCGACTTCGGGCTCTAAAAACACGCGATCCGTGCGTAGCTCGAGCTCACCCGTGGCGGCGACTTGCTGGAGCTTCAGGCCCGCATCCGTGAGCTTCCATTTCTCCCAGAGTGCACGCGTGAGCGCATCGGTGGCGGTGCCGGAGCCGACAAGCAAGAGATTGGCGCGGCCTTCTTGTCCGATGGCTTTTTGCAGCGTCGCGCGCGGAATAAAAGCGTTGTAGGGTGGGATCTGGTTGGCATCCAAGCTGAAGTTGCCAAAGAGCTGCTCAGTGATCACAAAGCGCACGGGAAGGCGCAGTGCCACCGTGGCATCCTCAATCTTAGAAAGCGGGGCATCGCGTGAGAGCAGGCTGGGTTTGTCCACGCGTACCAGCACTTCATCGCCGACATCCACGCCGAGAAACTTCGCCAGACGGTCGTTGAGCGCGACACCGTCCTCGGCCATATTGACCGTTCCTGCGCCGCCCAGCTTCCAGAACGCCTCATCCACCCCGACCACTTGCACGCGCCCGGCACGCGCTGTGCCTTCGCTATTGGCCGCCGCGCCGCGCAACAAAATTGCCGCTGAGGTCGGGGCAGAAACGCCCAGCTCGCCCGTCAGTTCCGTGCGGAAAAAGCGCCCCGGATTGTAGAGTGCGTGTTCAATTCCACCGATGCGTGCCAGCGCCTGCTGCATCAGGCTATAGCGCACGGAGTCCCCGACGGCAAGTGCTCCCGTGAGAATTGCCGCCGCGAGCACCGCGCCAAGAAATACCCCAATATGGGCTTTTTTATGGAATTTCAGCCCCGCAAGGGCGAGCTTGAGCAGTGTCATACGAGAAGTCCCTCGCTTAGCCGATAGATCTTGCCAAGCTTCGCGGCGAGCTCGGGGGAGTGGGTGATAACCAGTAGCGCGACACCTTCTTCTTTATTGAGCTCAATCAGCAAGTCCGTCAGATTATTTGCGGAGTCCTGATCCAGTGCGCCCGTGGGCTCGTCGGCGAGGAGCAGCTTCGGCTCGTTGAGGAGCGCCCGAACCACGGCCACGCGCTGGCGCTCGCCGCCGGAGAGCTGGCCGGGGCGATGCTTGAGGCGATCTGCTAGCCCGACACGCTCCAGTAGGCGCTTGGCGCGTGTCTCTGGGGGTTCCTGACGCTGCAACGGGCCCTCGGCGAGCGTGGGGATCAGGACATTTTCCAGAACCGTGCACTGGGGGAGCAAGTGGTGGAGCTGAAAGATCATTCCAAGCTTCTGGCTCCGCACCCGTGCCAGAGCTTTTTCGTCCAGCCCGACGAGACTGGTGCCATCCAGCGTGATGCTCCCCCGGTCGGGCGTGTCGAGCGTACCAATGATATTGAGCAGCGTGCTCTTGCCAGAGCCTGAGGGCCCGACAATCGCGGCCATCTCCCCCGCGCCAAGGCTCAAATTTACTCCGCGCAGGACAGGCTTCTCCACCCCGACAAAACTCTTGACGATTCCTGAAAGTTCCAGCAGACTCATGGGGTTACTTTACCCGCTTAGCTCCGCTAAATCGCTCTCCAGTACGGCCCGATCGTCGGCTTCTTCCACTTGAGCGGCAAACTGGTGGGCTTGCCCGAGGTGATAGCCCAGGGCTTCGGTGTCCCCAGCCACCTTTGCGGCGCGGGCGGCGGCTTCGTGGGCGTAGCCTTGGTAGAACGGGGGCTGGCTCTGGCTGAAGTGCAGGCAGTGCTCCGCGGCGAGTCGGGCTTGCTCCCCATTGCCCAAAACGGCCCAGACGCGGGCGAGCTGCCAGTACCCAATCGAGCGGTTTTCATCGGTCTCGTCGTCGCGCTGGCTCCAGTGCCAGAGCGAGGTGTAGCAGCGCTGGAGTAGCTGTGCATCGTCGCTTGGCGTGCGGTCGGTCTTCTTGAGAAGCTCCCAAGTGAGGTTGTAGCAATGCGCCGCAAAGTAGCGGTGCGCGGCGGTGGTCGTATCAAAAGATGGTTGCATGTTGGTTATTCTCCCTTCGATTGGGGCGAAACGGAAAGGAGTGGTGAGCCTTTTGCATAAGTCGTTATCCGCCCACATTTGATCCGCCCACACGAACGTGGGCGTCTACGGGCGCTTCGCGCCATAATGTCGCTCCGCGACTACCGAGTTCTTCAGTTCCCAGTCGCGGAGCGATTTTTTAGCTGGTTGCTGAGTGTTGTGTAGCGTTCTCGATTCTCAGGTATTTGGGCTTGTCTAAGTGGCCAACAGAACTGAAATGTCTCGCCAAAGAAAGAGTTCGTTTGTGCAAGTGCCTCGACTCGGGGAAAGTAGGTAGCAAAATGCGATTCTAGAAGGTGCTCTAGAAGGCATGTTGCAATCGCCATCCGCAGGTCTTCGTCGGGGTGCGAGCCCCAGCGTGCGATGAACGGCCAGAGCACTTCAGGGGCTGACTCAATCAAAGGCTCCAGCGTGATGATCGCCTGCCAGCGCGGATCAGAAACCTCATCAGAACCCTCCACAGTGACGTGCCCCGGCAGAAGGCATTCTACTTGACGAATGGACTCCATCACTGCTCCCGTAAGCCCTGGCCCACCGCTAGTCATGGGAGGTTTTGCCATGTATATACTCGGTCTTAGTCATTC
>JANNDD010000005.1:0-1397 GCA_031387365.1 Armatimonas sp.
AGCGCGTAGCCCGCGCGCCGAAGCCTCGGTGCGGGAGCTTAAAAAAGCCCTGGCATTGCCACTGCCGCTCCTTCTCTGGCAAAAAGGAGCCTGGGCCACCGCGACCGCATCGCGTGATGCCATTGGGGGGGAGCTGACCACGGTGGCGGACACAATGACCGAGGGCCAGCTCTGGCTCTTTGATGGGGTCAGCATTCCGCCTACAGTCAAAAAACGCTTCGTCCTGCCCGAGAACGCCCGCCCCACAGCACGAATTCTCCTCCCCATGCCACTCCCTCCAGAGGAAAACCACGCCCCCGAAGTGACGCCACTGTCCGATGGCTCGCTCCCCCAGCAGGGCATAGCAATGGGCTATCTCTTTCATACTGTCGGGTCGGGTGGCCGCTCCGAAACCCCGTTCCTGCGCCTGCTGCCCGATCTCTACCCCGGAGAGTTCATCGCCGACCCGCACATCAACTTCATCGCCGCCCTGCGCTACGCCAACCAGCACCGCAAAATCATTATCGCCCCCGGACGCGGCAATGTCTTCACCGTCGGCGATAGCTAGTGCTCGTCGTAGAAAGAATGAAACCATGAAACTTAACCCATTACGAGTAGTTGCATTTATCGGAGCCGTGAGCGCACTTGGGAGCCTGAGTGTGTATGTCCGTGAGAAAGCCTCGTCGCTTAATGCTATCAGGCTGAAAAATGAACTAGAGCACCAGCGGATTACTGTCGTCGAGCAGGAAAAGGGGCAGTATTGGGCACTAGTTGCAAGTGTTCCCATGGCAGATTCTGAATGTTGCCAGGTGCTTGAAAAGCATGGAATTGGAGTCTTCGGTAGTTGTGGCCTTGGAGTATGTGGACTGTATGTGCCCATTCAAGACTTTTATCGTTCGGCTCAATTGCTCCAAAAGTTTCGGACGCCTGTCACCAATACCCAACCACCTGGGATACGCTATTGGGTGTGGCAGCCCCTATTGCAAAAGATGTCCTCGTCGCCGATGTAGCAATGTCTTCACCGTCGGCGATTGATGAGCCGCGCACCGCGCTGGTAGGTGAAAAAGGCGTAGGCCCACTCTAAAAGCACGTTAAGACGGTTGCGGTAGCCGACGAGCTTCAGGACATGGATAAAGAGCCAAAAGAGCCAGGCAATAGAGCCCTTGAGCTTCAGCCCTGGGAGGCTTCCCACGGCGGCACCGCGCCCTAGCACGGCTAAGTCCCCCAGGTTTTGGTACTTAAACGCTTCCGTGGGATGGTGGTTAACGCGCCGGATCACGTTGCGCGCCGCACACGCCCCGCCCTGCACCGCGCCTTGAGCGACACCGGGAACAAGTTTCTCGGGGACGGGCTCACCGTTGGAGTCTCGGAGGGCGGCTTGGGCCATGTCGCCGATCACAAAAACCTCGTGGTGACCG
>JANNDD010000013.1:0-4606 GCA_031387365.1 Armatimonas sp.
ACGTTCCAGTCGTTGAAGGCGTGGGCCATCAGAACCGCGCACTTGATGTTTTTGGTGAACGGAAGCAGATCATGCTCGGCCCAGAACGCATTGTAGTCGCCCGTGCGTCGGTCTTGCCCCTTGGCAAACTCACCGTCACGGTAGAGCCTATCGCCCGCTTCGCGTCGCGCAGGATCGCCGCTATTGATGAAGTCGTAGAGGGAGTCTATATCCTCGCCTAGATAGCCACCCGGGCTTCGCACAAGACCATGGGAGCGGTAGTAGTGGTAGTACGACGTGTTGGGGGCGATCGGAATGATGGCCTCCAGCCCCTTGACACCCGTGGTTGCCGCCGCCACGGGGATCGTCCCGTTGTAGGACGTACCTGTCATTCCGACTTTGCCGGTGCACCACGCCGCTCGAATCTCTGTCTGGCCGTCAGGGGTAGTGTAGCCTTTGGCGCGCCCGTTGAGCCAGTCAATCACGGCCTTGGGAGCTAGGCGTTCGGGGGCACCTCCCACAGTAGGGCTTCCACTGGACAGTCCCGTCCCCGTGGCTTCCGAATGAACGACAGCGAAACCGCGAGGTACCCAGGTTGAGATAAGAGAGTTTGACACACTCTTTCGGTTCGCATTGAAACCAATTGACGGATGGATTGTCCGCGCAGGTGGATCGACACCTAGTTCGTGCTGGACATCCCACAAAATCGCTCGCCCACTGGCCGTTCCTGCAAAATAGGGCGAGGATTCATAGATAACAGGCACGCGCAAGCCGTCGGCTCCTGTTTGCTTTTGGCGGGTCACATCCACATGCACCCGATCTCGCTTGCCGTTTTTATCGGAGTCAAACTCCGTCTCGACCCAGAGTTGCTCATGAATCCACTCGCTGGCGTTCGCGAATGCGGGAACCACTTGCGCCTGACCATCCACGAAGACAGGCTTAGCGGTTTCCGTCTGTGCTGCGGCCGGAATAGGAACGGAGAGTAGTGCTATGCTGACAACCCAAGCAAGTTGGGAGCCAGAGCCGAGAAATGTGAATCGGGGCATTGGCATGATGCTCCGATTATACAGTGAACTCCCACTGAAGTTCATATTTATTCCACGCCAAGCTGCTCCATCTCTTTTTGGATCCCAAATGGGGCAAATGGCCGCGCATAGCCCGCGGGACAGACCATGTTGTACTGAAGGATCATCGTATTGACTAGGCTCATACTCTCTTTGAGCTCGCTCTTGAGTCGTGCTTTGACGCGCTCTCGGCTCTCCAGGGGGGCTTTTGCTAGCAGCTTCAGCGCACGTTCTTTTTGTTTCACCGTTGCCTCCCGCTCGCGCTTGATGTCTACCTCAAGCTGCATCCACTGCGGCAGTGCTCCCGCGTTTTTGAGGATCTTCTTCACCACACGCTGCTCCGGCGGCAAGCCCATGTCCTCGTCGTAGTTGAGCGGCTGGCCCTTGAGCGGGTTGTCGTCGAAGACTCCCGCATCCATCGCCTCCTTGATTTTCCGCTCCCCGACGATTCGCATCCAGTCCATACGTCTATTTTATCGCGGCTGGGGCGGAAGATCGGCGGTTCCGAGGCACCAGTTCTCAACCCAGTCCCACTTGCCGTAGCCCCAGTACGGGCTGATGTGGCCCGCGCCCGTGAGCATCGTGCACGCGATTCCCAGGCGCTTGGCATAGGTCTCCATCTGCTCCCACGTGGCATAGTCATCGTCGTTGCCGCCGACCAGATGCGTGGTCGTGGCGGCTTGGGCGATAGCGGCTGCGCTGAGCGGCGGTGGGAAGAACGTGTCCACGGTGGCGGGAGCGCTCCATGGGGGGATGCCGGGAACGACGTACGGTGGGGCGACCAGAAGCACGCGCTCTGCAAGCTTCTTGCCTGCGCGGGCAGCGACATGCAGGTAGGTGATGGCTCCAAGGCTGTGGCAGACAACGGTGAGATTTTCGGAATCACCGGCAGCGGCAAACGCGGCTTCCTGACCCGTAATCCAGAGTTCGAGGTTTGGCGCTGTTGGCTCGGGGAGCTTAGGGTAGTACACCGTCTGTCCCGCATTTGTTAGCGTGGCGGCGAGGTGCTCCTGCCAGTGCTCGGGCTTGTTTCCGCCCCAGCCGTGCAGGATCAGGGTAGATTTATTCTTGTTACTCATGGGCTGTATTAGACCACAAAATTCCACCGACGAAAACACAGCGGTACAGAGGTACAATCTTTGCATGAGGAAGGTAAGGGACTAACGTGAGGTTCTTCCGGCAGTGGGCGGGTGTGATTGCATCGCTAGTTCTGGCGGGCTCCGGCTGGCTTGTGAGTCTTGGCGAGGGCCATATTTTCGGACTGCTCCTGATGGGAGTCGGGCTGTTTGCCGCTACCTGGCAGGCCTGGCAAGTCAAGAAAGAAATCGGCGACCCGTACGATCTCAATAAACTCTGGGACTCGCCCTTGCCAGAAGACATCCAGCCCGAAGCCGCCGACTACGAGCCGGATCAAGCCTACTGCCACCGCTGCGGCCATATCGTCCCCGACGACTTCGCACGCTGCCCCGACTGCGGCGAATGGGTGCGATAGGTAGATCCTACTAGCCCACCCCGGCTACTTGAACCCACCCGGCTCGAACCCACCCCGGCTACGTTCGTCCCTCACTTCGCCGACCCTCCCTCAGGGCAGGGAGGGTAGACGCGAGTTTTACGAGTGGCTGGGTGGGTTCTCAGGCCGCATCAGGGGGAAGTAGATAATATCCCGAATGCTTTGTGCGCCCGTGAAGAGCATTGCCACCCGATCCAGGCCCATCCCGAAGCCGCCGGTGGGCGGCATTCCGTACTCTAAGGCGCGGATATAGTCAGCATCGTAGGGGTGCGCTTCTTCGTCACCTGCCGCCGCTTGCCCCGCCTGGTTCTCAAAGCGCTCTTTTTGGTCAATCGGGTCGTTGATCTCCGAGAAAGCATTACCTGTCTCGCGGCCCGCGATATAGCACTCGAAGCGGCGCGTCAGATGCGGCTCGCCCGGTTTTTTGCGCGCCAGCGGGCTGGTCTCGTAGGGGAAGTCCGTGATAAAGGTCGGCTGTATCAGTGTGGGTTCCGTCAGAATCTCGTTGAGCTTCTCGATAATCCCGCCCACGGTGGTCTCTTTGCTCGGGTCGCCGCCCACACGGGCGAGCGCGGCCTTGGCGCTCTCTAGTTCCAGAAGCTCACTGCGCACGATGCGGCCTCCTGAGTTTTCCTCAATGCCTTGGAGCATGGGAAGGCGACGCCAGGGTTTGGAGAAATCTATTTCGGTGCCGTCGGGAAGCGTGAGAGTATCGCCGCCGATCACGGTGTTGCAGATATGCCGGAACATCCTCTCGACAATATCCATCATGCCTTCAAGGTTGGTGTAGGCTTCGTAGAGCTCTAGGAGGGTAAATTCCGGGTTGTGGTCGCTGTCCACGCCCTCGTTGCGAAAGACCCTGCCGATCTCGTAGACTTTCTCGATCCCCCCGACAATCAGGCGCTTGAGAGGAAGCTCCAGCGAGATACGTAGGTGCATTTCTAGCTTTTCAGCGTTGTGGAGGGTATTGAATGGCCGCGCCGCCGCGCCCGTTGCGTCCATCACCAGCACCGGCGTCTCGACTTCTAAATAATCAACGCTGTCCAGATACTCGCGGACGGCACGAGTGACTTGCATACGCTTGCGGAGTACCTTGCGTGCATCGCGGTTGACGAAGAGATCCACGTAGCGTTGACGGTAGCGAATCTCGACATCTTTTAGTCCGCCCTTGACCTGCTTCTCGCCATTCTTGTAGTACACTTTGGGGAACGGTGGCTGGCGTAGCGCCTTGGAAATCAGCTCCAAGCTAGTAACGCGCACGGCCCAGTCGCCCTTTTGTGTTTGAAAAACCTCGCCCTGCACACCAACAAAGTCACCGAGGTCTACGAACTCTTTCACATAGTCCTGAATCACGGGGGCTTCGTCTTTGGAGACAAAAACCTGGCCATCGCCCGACGCATCTTGTAGACCCAAAAACGGTAGACGTAGGCTACTCACGCGCCCTGCGACTGTCACTACGGTTCCCGCCAGCACTTCGTGTTTCTCACGAATCTCGCCGAGCTGGCAGGTGCGATCCCAGCGCTCGTGGGCAAAGGGATCGCGCCCATCGGCGCGCAGCGCCTCCAGCTTACGCAGGCGATCCGGGTGAATGGCGCTCATGGCGCTCTCTTCTTCGGTTAACTCAATCTCTTCAGGCATGGTAACGGTTATTGTACCGTGCGAACTCGCCCCCTAACCCCCGCCGAGCGGGGGGACAATAAGGTCTTTTCTTTTTATCTCCCCCGTAGGACGGGGGGTGGGGGGTAGGCTATTCCCAGTGCCCCCGTGTGAAGTCTGGGAACTCGACGGGCATGTTGCCAAGGCGTACGGAGTCCTCGGAGAGCGGTCCGGGGGCACTCCAGGCGGCGGCATCGTAGACATCCATGTCGGGGACGAGGCCCTCTCTTAGGCATTGTACAAGGCGGTAGTTCATCATGAAGTCCATTCCCCCGTGACCGCCGGTCTCTAGCGCTTTTGCACCCAGCTCCTTCCACAGGGGGGAGCCAAACTCTTCTTTAATGGTCTCTAGGTCTGCCCACTCGCCGTGGTGCGGGCTCTTCGGGTCGGCTTCGAG
>JANNDD010000031.1:0-1419 GCA_031387365.1 Armatimonas sp.
TGGTACATCGTCTATAGCTGGTACTTGTACAGGTACAGGAGATGATGATGTTTGGTACTCATTTACTGCGGTAGCAACAACTCATACTGTAAGCGTTCAAAGTGGTACCGGCTTTGATGCTGTGGTTAGATGTTTCTAATCCAGCGCTTCCGCTACCATCAGTACATTGTATTCCCTGCATAATATACCCAGCAAAAGCAAACTGGGGCATGGCACTTCTTCTGTTCTGGTCGTTGCAAGGATGCCCCTGGCTTTGGGCTGGGCTGTATGCCTTCCTCTTTGGATCACGGGGCCGCCGCCTCTTGCACGATGACCGTCAGCACTTCCAGCTCCTCTACAACGCTCTCCACAACTTTCCGAGAGTAGTCCGCTGGAGCATACACAGCCGCCGAAGAATCCGAGCGGTTTTACGAAAAGTGCGACTTGCCCTCAGAGAAAACTGCACGCCCTAAGCTAACCGCGAGAAAACCAAGATTTTCCATGCCTGCCAAACGTCTCCCGATCCACGCTCAGTTTAAACCAGCCGCCGGGTGCCATGAAACGCACCTGCGCTGCCTGGCGCGGGCATCCGCACTGCTGTTGCGTGGTCGGGAGCGACGGCTACTAGAGGCAGAGAAAATACGTTTGCCTGAGTCGCAGGAACCCGAACGTCCCGAAGAGAACAAGTAAAAATGAAAGACCGAAAAAACAACTCTTCCACAATCAAAGCAGCCATTTACCTGCGCTGCTCCTCAGACGATCAGCGAGAGGGTGACTTCTCCACGATTGACGTTCAGCGAGAGCTAAACCTCGCACACCTGGCCGACAAGAGCTGGAGCCTCGCTGGGGCTTACAGCGACGAGGGACGCACCGGAACCAACCTCAAGCGAGCGGGTTGGAAGCAGCTCCTGGCCGATGCACAGGAGAAAAAGTTCGAAGTGGTTGTCATCACCTACATGAGCCGACTGGGACGCGGCGACTCTTTTGTTATTGCCCAGTGGGAGCTTCAAAAGTACGGCGTCAAAGTCGAGATGGTCAAGGAGAAGTTCACCGACGATCTGGCGGGCTATGTCAACCGATCCATGACCAATGTGATGGACGGCATGTATGCCCAGATGGTGCGGCAGTGGACGCGTACCAAGCAAGAGAGCATGGTCAAGCAAGGCTACTACATCGGAGGCCTCCCACCCTATGGCTATGTCAGCGAGCCGGTGCCAGGCATGACCGACACACCACTTGCCGGTGGAAAGATCAAGCCCGCCCCACGCAGACTCGTGCCCCACCCTGAGCTAGGCGATCAGGTTCGACGCGCCTTTGAGTTGGTCGCTGAGACAGGGGTAATATCAGAAGCGCAGCGCTACCTCACTCAGGTAGCCCCAGAGCGTCCTTGGGCCATGAGCAAGGTCAAGAATATGCTCACTAACCGTCGCTACCTGGGCG
>JANNDD010000038.1:0-8610 GCA_031387365.1 Armatimonas sp.
CGGGTGGCTGCATCTCGATCTTATCTAAGGACGGGATCGTCTCTGGGCGGTGGAATTCGTACGGAACACCCAAGGCATCACCGATTAGCAGCCCATAGAGGCCACCAGCAAGTCGGTCTTTCAATTCAATCATACAATTAATGTATCATAGACAATAAATAAAGACAAGAGGGCAGGTATAATACGGTATGCAAGAAACATCTGCTGATCCTACCGTGAAAGCGGAGCTGGCTCGCTGTTTTGCCGCCCATCGCGGGCTCCGCTCCTTGAGTGTCGAGGTGCGCGTGACATCGCGGGGCGTGCCGATGTTGCGAAATGGGGTCGTGCAGATTGCTCTGGAGCATCCTGGGCGGCTACGCATGGAGGCACACGGGGCCTTGCGTGAGACGGGGGCCTGCCTCTTGGTTGCGAGTAGTCACTTTGTCTACGAGGCGCTGTCGCCCACGAAAACCTACCGTGCTAAGTCCATCCCCGCAGATGGTGATGCACTAACGTACGGGCTTCAAAACAATGAGCTTCTTCCGCTGCCTTTTTTTTCGCAGCTCCTGGTAGATAAGGACGGGCTAGAGTCACTTTTGAAAGAGTACCCAAAGAGACACATGGCACGTGAAACCGTGATTGGAGCACCATCGCAGCTCCTATTTACGCTTGAGCGTGAGCCTCGTCGGGTAGTACTTCGCTTCGACGAAAAAACCGGGCTTTTGCGCCAAGCGATTCTGACGCAAGGAAATGTCGAAATTCGTGAGGACTACAGAAGCCTGCGAGTCAACCCTCGCTTACCCGCAGATCTCTGGAATTTTGTGCCCCCCCGTGGCTTCCGTGAGGAAGGGGCCGCAATCGGATGAGACAAGTAGACCCGTCTGCACAAATGCTCTTGGATCGTTTCGTGGCAGCACACCAGGCACTCTTCTCCTTCTCCGCCGATATCAAGGTGGAGGCGGTCAGCGATGCACGAAACGAGACCACGCAGGCGTCCATTGTGTACATGAAGCCCAATAAAGCACGGGTGGAGCTCAAGCTCGCTCAGGGCGCACGGATTGTCTCCGTTTGCGATGGCACGACCCGCCTCTACTCCGATGGAAAGAATCACCCGAAAGTCAAGGCGGAGTCCGGGGAGAAAGCCATCATTGAGACCCTCTCACAGACGGGTCTCTTGATTGCCCCAGTCTTTCTCTACTTAACATCGCGCGCGGCACCGGTTCACACGATTCTGCCCGGAGCAACAAAAGTCTTGGGATTCACCACGCCCACCACTTTGGACGGTGTTCCTGTGGATGTCGTTGCCGCCGATATTGAGACCAAAGATGGTAAGGGCCGGCTTGTGTTCTCAATAGGTAAAGACGACCGTTTGCTACGTCGCCTAGAGATAAATACAAGCAATCAACGCCAGAGTCTCTCCCTCGTGGAGAGCTACACCAATGTCAAGGCTAATCCCAAGCTCGATAAAAAGGCATTTCTCCTGGCCCCATGATCAATGCGCTCTCTGTGAAGGGGTACCGCTCGGTACGGGATATGTGGCTGGAACTCGGGCCGCTGAATGTGCTGGCCGGAGCCAATGGCTGTGGGAAATCTAATCTCTACCGGGCGGTCTACTTGCTCCATGCAGCGGCGGTGGGCAACCTCGCTCGGGCACTTGCTGATGAGGGGGGAATGCCATCGGTACTCTGGGCGGGGCCACGAAAGCGCCATGAGCTGCGTGAGCTGACGCTCGGGGTACAGCTCACGGGCGGATTCTCCTACACGCTCACGGCGGGACTGCCCAGCCCCAATGAGCTGCCCATGGATCAAGGATTTTTCAGCAACGACCCCCTGATCAAAGAGGAGAGCATTACGTTCGAGGGCTCGACACTGGTAGAGCGTGGCAAGAGCGGTGTCACGCTCCGTGACGAGGCAGGAAAACGCATCTCGTTGCCGATGAGCTTGACACGCAGTGAGTCGGTCTTGACACAAGTCGCCGATCCGCACCGCTATCCCTATTTGATCAATCTGCGTGACACGCTCCAGCGCTGGCGTTTTTACCATCAGTTTCGCACCGACGAAAGTGCTCCTTTGCGCCAGCCACAGGTAGGGACATTCACGCCCGCACTCTCTCACGAGGGCCGTGATCTCGCGGCCGCTCTGGCGACGATTCTCACGATTGGTGATTCGGAGCGGCTCTACCAGACCATCCGCAATGCGCTGGGCGGCGCGGAGCTTCGGATTGAAAACGACGACCAGTCACGCTACCGTGTTCAGCTCCAAACGCCGGGCCTACTGCGTCCGCTCGAAGCCACCGAGCTCTCCGATGGCACCCTGCGCTTCTTATGTCTTGTGGCCGCACTACTCTCTCCACGCCTGCCACCGCTGCTGGCCTTCAATGAACCGGAGACAAGCCTCCATCCGGATCTCATCGAACCACTTGCCGAACTGATCGTCGAAGCCTCCCGTCGCTCACAGCTCTGGATCGTGACGCATAGTACCAAGCTGGCCGAGGTGATTGAGCAACAATCTGGCACGGCAGCCGTCCGGCTTGCATTACGAGACGGGGAGACCGTAGTTACCTAGCGCTTGGGGCCGTTCGGGTCGGTGTTGGGCAGAAGGCTCTTCCACAGTACCCCGAGCTGCGTTCCCTGCTGGATGTGCTGGCGTGCAATCTTGCCCTCTCCATTGTGCCGCTTTTGGGCATCGAGGAGGCCTTTGGTTATCGCCGCTGTATCAGCGGTGAGAGGCCACTGGGCGAGGATCGCGCCTTTCTGACCGAATGTGTCTGGCTCGATAGCGTAGATGCCAGGGCTGGCGACGGTGATACCTGCCGCCTTCAAATCCTGAGGGGTTGAGACAGGGGCATAGGCGTATTTACCGAGAAGCTCCGCCGACCAGGCAAGCTTCACGAGCAGTGCCTCGCCGCCGCCCACGGCCACAACAAGGGGCATGGAGTCGCAGGCTGCTGTGTTGAGCGAGAGCCGGAAATCGTGCATCGCAGGGACGACACTAGGCTCACCTTTGACCGGATACTTTCCGGCTGTCTGCTTCATCGCCTCCGCCATCTCGGTGGGGCCACGGAACGCAAACTGGGGGGAGCGGCCCGGACGGGCGAGGTAGCTCTTGCCATCGGGCGTTAGCATGGCAAAGACTGTGTTCTCCAGCGTGCCGGCGCGCCCTTTGAAGATGCCCTCCAAGTACTTCACTTCGGCAGCATTCTCGTAGGTCGCGGGGCGGATGCAGATAAACGCACGGGAGGCGTCAATGACGGGTTTCTGAGACAGGAGACTCCTGTCTGTATTTTGCTTGCCCGGTCACCAGATGCCGGAGACGCCGTGGCACTCCGGGACGGCGGACATGATCAGTATGGGGCGATTCGTACGCTTAGCTTCTGCGAGCCCGGTCTTCAGCGTGCCGAACCACACAATGCCACCTTCGGGCCGATACCCGACGGTGCGCTCGTTTAGAGAGGGAGGTTGAACTTTCATATTTTGCAGTATGGCGCTGACTTGTGAAGGAGTCATGAAGGTAAATGGGTTCTGGCGGAGGGAGGAAAAATTTCCGAAATGTCGAACCAATAACCATGGCAACACGAAATTCCCTTTTCTTTATGAGCGCGACCGTACTCCTTGGAGTGAGTGCGCTCTTGGTAACTCCAACACCGGCGGCCTCTCAGGCCCAGCGTGCTCAGCAACCTCCCGCCTTTCCGACCTCCATTCGTCTGGGGGGGCGCGCACCGATGGCCGCGAAGACCCTGATCGGCGCCAAGGGCGAGGGCTTTGCAGAGAACTGGGTCACGCGAGGCACGCAAGATGCGGCGAAGTGGACTGCTCAAGAAGACGGTGGTATGCTTCCCGATAAGAAAGATATCACCAGCAAGTCCGAGTTTGGCGACTGCTTCGTGCATGTCGAGTTCAAGGTTCCCACGGGGCATGGCAATGCCGGGATCGCGTTTCAGGGACGCTACGAAGTGCAGATGTACAACTCCTTTGGCGAGCAGCTCACCAAAGAGACCGGGGCGGCTTTCTACAGCCAGAAGCCCGCGACGTTCAATGCCGCAAAGCCCGCAGGCGAGTGGCAGAACTACGATATTCTCTTCCGCGCCCCCCGCTTCGATGCCGAGGGGAAAGTGACTGAGAAAGCCCGCGCTAGTGTTTTCTGGAACGGCGTTCTTGTGCAGAACAACGAGGAGTTCAATGGCCCCACCGGAATCCAGTACGGCGATTTCAAGGGGGAGGTCAAGGTCGGCCCGCTAGTTCTTCAGGGCAACCATGACTTGGTACAGTACAAGAATCTCTGGGTGGTCTCGCAGTGAGTTTTCGCGCGCTCCAGATGGGCACCGCCGATCTGGAGCGTGCACGTCAGTTCTGGACAGAGACCATGGGGCTGGAGGAGCTTTCCTCCGGCCCTGATTTCATCACGCTCGCCGCCGGAGAGACGCGCTGGACGCTCACGCAAACACAAGCTCCGCCCGCCATCGCCCACTTTGCTTTTAACGTCCCCGAAAATCTCTTTGACGAGGCCGTTGCCTGGCTCCAAGAGCGCGTCCCACTTCTCACCGGCACCGATGGCAGCGAGACACTCTTTGACTTCACGAACTGGAACGCTCACGCGGTCTACTTCACCGATCCCGATGGCAATATCGCCGAGCTGATCGCCCGTCACACGCTCCCGACAAGCCGTCGCGAGCACTTCGAGATTTTAGGCATGAGTGAGATTGGCCTCGTCACCGACGATGTTCCTGGCACCGCTACTTCCCTTGGACTTCCGCCTTACCGGCAAGGTGGCCCGCAGTTTCAGCCCGTCGGCGATGAGAAAGGACTGCTGATCATCGTCGAACGCGACCGCCTCTGGTATCCCGACAATCGCCATCCGGCGCAACCGATTCCGTTTTCCGTGACGTTCCACAATGGTGTGACGTTTTTCGATTCGGGCGGGTAAACCGGCCCGCTGGTGCGGCAAGACCCATAAATGGGCCTACGAACCTTCACCACTGGCCCGCCGATTGGGGAGCCCGTACCCGTTTTTTGTCCAGTGGCGTGAAATCGGCGATTTCCTTGGGATCAAACTTGCCTGACACAACCCTATTTACCGAGCAGAGTTTCCCTTCCTGTGCATAGACCAAGCGCCCTCCCTGATCCCAGTCCGCCCAGATGGTTCCCGAAAGCGATGTGACTGTCTTTAGTTGTGAATCATGGACTTCGTAGCTTGGGCTTTCCGAACGTCCATAATAGCCTGCGCTTCGGTGTGGCCAGAGAAGCACCAGGCTCTCATTGCTTCCTGGACGCGGTTTGGAGTATACGGAGCGGAGGTGAACTGGTGGTTCCGGTGCTTCGTATGCTCCCGTCACCAGCTCAGTAAAAGTCGCATCTGGGTTGAGTGGGCCAAGCATGGAAGGGTAGGGCTCCACAGCAGTCCAGCCATTGCGCTCCATTCGGGTGAAAAACTGATCGTCATGATCCCAGAAAAGCTGGTCGTACGGAAAATCGAGCTCGGCAGGCGGTTTCCCTGCCGGCCAGCTCGTCTGATCAACCGATCCTTCTGAAACTCTGTGGGCATGCGGATCTTGATTAACCTGCACAATTATGTTTGATGTAAAGAGCCCACCCCCATAGTAGGTACCAAAGTTCGGCCACAATGCTAGGGGTCTGAGCCAAGGAGGCTTGCTGAGTGCTGTCCAGGTGTCGGGTAGCCCTTTGTTTCGCCGCCTTGCCGTATAGTTGGCGGCAAAGTAGATCAGAAGCTTCCCATCGGGAGAGAGATCGCTGCGCTCTGGGTAAAAGTTACCGACGTGCCGATCCCCCAGCTCAAACGTATCCGTGTCCGTGTGCCAGAGAATGAGCTGTGTCAATTTCGTGGGGCCGCGACGGAAGATCACGCCGAGTGGGGCATCGCGTGCAAGCAAGACAAAGAGGCGGCAGGGAGGGAGTGCTTTCATATCGTCCTAATTTTAAGTTTTATGGGCGGGACGCCCTTCGTGTCGGAGCTTGCGACGACAATATGACGCCCCCGTTCATGGGGGCGAGAGTTTAGGGGCGACGATTACTTCTTCGCCAGGTATTTATCGAACCAGTCCATCAGAAGCTCGGCGTCTTTCTCGATGCCGGGCCAGCCGTGGCCTTTACCGGGGCGCTTGACAAGCTCACAGGGGACGCCTTCTTCTTTCAGCTTTGCGATCAGCCGCTCGGACTGCTGAATGGGGACGAGCAAGTCGGCGGTGCCGTGGATCAGGAAGACGGGCGGGGTGGTTTTGTTAATGCCATAAATCGGCGAGAGAGTCTTGCTGAGGCGCTCTATTTCTTCCGGCGGCGTCTTGTCCGTAATCCCAAACGCGGGCCAGTAGCCCTTGAGAAAGGGATTGAGCATTGCCTTCGCGCCGTCTGTGCCGTAGTTGAGAAAGTCGGTCGGGGGATAGAAGCACGCGGCGCACTGCACGGCGCTGGAGGCACGGTCAATGGGATCTTTGGCAGCGGGATCGCCGGGGCCACCGTAGGCCGCCATCATCGTGGAGAGATGGCCGCCTGCACTGCCCCCGCTGATACCGAGCTTGTCCGGGTTAATGCCCCAGCGGCTGGCATTGCTGCGGACAAAGCGCACGGAGCGGTGGATGTCCTGCATGATCTCGGGAAGCGTGAACTTTGGCACGGTGCCATGGACGACCTGAAAGAGCGTGTAGCCACGGTCGGCGAAGGCTTTTCCCAGCGCCGGGTTAATGCTGGTATGGTTTGACTGCCAGCCACCGCTGACCATCCACAGTACGCCGATTCCATTGGACTTGGACTTCTCCGGCACAAAGACATCCATGCTCAGTGCAACGCCCGTCTTGTGGCCGTAGATCACATCAGTCTGGCGGGTCTGCGCGGACGCAGGAGAGAGAAGGGCGATGGCGGCAGCGATGCCAAAGAACATTCGTCGTGTCATGGTATGTTATTTCGCCGTGCGAGACAGGATTCCCTTGGCTTTACGTCTACGGACTGCTATCGGGAGCCAGAACATCCACAGACCGGTGCACCAGAGCACGAGCAAAGCGAGAGCACTGGGCAAGAATATCCCGAGCTTTGTCAGGTCTCCCACAAAAAATGAGCCATCATGAAGAGTCTCGATGAGATCAGAGCGCCGGTAGGCACTCTGGAGCACCTTGCCGGTTTCGAGATCCACCTGAATCTCCCAGTCGCCCTTCAGCGTTACCTTGGCAATCCCCTTACTTGGGCGAACATCCACCCGGCTCACACTCTCCCAAGATGCGGTCTGGCGGCCAGGGACGGTTTTGACGGCGGCAAGAATCTGGTCGAGGCTCTGTCTAGGCACCTTACCGGTACCTTTTTGCTCGGGAGGCTGTACCCACGCCCACTGCTTCTTCACTTGTAGGAGCAAGCCCGTCGTCAGGATGACCAGCACCGGGAGCGCAAAGACAAATCCTGTCCAGTAGTGCACCCGCCGGTTGAGAAAGTTGAAGGTCATGGGAGTATTATAGACGAAATCCTGCGGTACTATGGTCACTGAAATGCTCACTGCACTTGATCCGCGCCACGTGCGCCTGCTTCCTGGCCCGTTTGCCGACGCCCGCGACCGCAATGCTTCCTGGCTACTTGCTCTCGACCCCAAGCGCCTGCTGCATGGTTTCTATCGCAACGCGGGGCTTCCTCCCTGCGGCGATGCGTATGGTGGTTGGGAGCAACAGAGCCTTGCCGGGCACTCGCTCGGACACTATCTCTCGGCGTGTGTGCGGCTCGCCGCAGAAGCCCCCAAAGATGATGTGCGCTTTGCGGTGCGCGTCGCGCTGATTCTCTCGGAACTCAAGTGCTGTCAGGACGCTCAAACCGATGGTTTTATCGGCGGAATGCCAGATGCCAGCCGGGTTTTCGGGGAATTACGCTCAGGCGTGGTTCGTGCCCGAAGCTTTGATCTCAACGACTGCTGGGTGCCCTGGTACAACCTGCACAAGCTCTTTGCGGGTTTGCTGGATGCGGCAAAACTGCTCGGGGATTCCATGGCCCTCGCTCTCGTCACCAAGCTCGGTGACTGGGCGATTGCGGTGACTGGCAGTCTCGATGATGAAAAATGGCAGGCGATGCTTAGCTGTGAGTTTGGTGGGATGAACGAGTCTTTTGCGGAGCTTTATGCGCTCACGGGCGAAGTGCGCTTCCTCGAAATGGCCGAGAAGTTTTACCACCGCGCCGTCTTAGACCCGCTCGCCGACGGAATTGACTGCTTACCGGGATTGCATGGCAACACCCAAATCCCCAAGATTATCGGCTGTGCCCGGCTCTATGAAGTGACCGGCAACGAAAAGTATCGGCGCATTGCGGAGAACTTCTGGCGCTTTGTGGTGGGGAGCCATAGCTACGTCATCGGCGGGCACGGAAGCGGCGAGCACTTTGGACCCACGGGCGAGCTGTCAGGGCGGCTGACGAACACGACCTGCGAGACGTGCAATAGCTACAATATGCTCAAGCTCACGACGCACTTGTTCTCCTGGAACCCACGTGCCGAGTACGCGGACTTTATGGAGCGCGTGCGTATCAACCACATTCTTGCCAGCCAGAACCCCGCCGATGGCATGGTTTGCTATTTTGTCTCGCTGCTTTCGGGGCACTTCAAGACCTACTCCACCCCCGAGGACTCGTTCTGGTGCTGCGTGGGCACGGG
>JANNDD010000087.1:0-2513 GCA_031387365.1 Armatimonas sp.
GGTACGGGTATCAATACCGGTGATGCCAAGCACACCCGCACGCTTGAGATAGGTGTCCAGCGACTCGGTGGCGCGCCAGTTGGAGTACGTGTCGGCCAGCTCACGCACCACAAAGCCCGCCACTTGCACTTTCTTACTCTCAAAATCCTCGGGCGTGATACCGTAGTTGCCGATCAGCGGGTAGGTCAGGGTCACGAGCTGCCCGGCGTAGCTAGGGTCGGTGAGGACTTCCTGGTAGCCGGTCATGCCGGTATTAAAGACCACCTCGCCGCTCGCACGCCCGGTCGCTCCAAACGACTCGCCCTCAAAAACCGTCCCATCCGACAGTGCTAGAATTGCTTTCACGAAAACACGACCTCCCCACCCACGATTGTCATCACGGGCTTGCCCGTTAGTTTCCACCCGCCAAAGGGCGTGTTCTTGCCCTTACTCACAAACGCTTCCGGGTCTACCGTCCACTCCGCCGTGGGATCGAAGACCGTAATATCAGCCACACTCCCCACCTCAAGCGTACCGCCCGGCAGGCCCAGGATCCGTGCCGGGGCGGTGCTCATCTGCCCGATGAGTGCGGCGAGTGAGAGATACTCTGGCGTCACTAAGTAGGTGATTCCCAGCGCGAGGCTCGTCTCTAGGCCATGAATCCCAAAGGGCGCGAGTGGGAACTCTTGATCTTTCTCGTAGCCCGCGTGCGGCGCGTGGTCCGTGGCGATACAGTCCAGTGTGCCGTCTTTGAGCCCCATGATCATGGCTTCGCAGTCGGTCTTAGTGCGCAGCGGTGGGTTCATCTTGGCGTTGGTGTTGTAGCCCTTGCACGCCTCATCCGTAAGACACCAGTAGTGCGGCCCCGTCTCGGCAGTTACCGGCGCCCCCAGAGATTTCAAGAAGCGAATGACCTCGACCTCACGCGTGGTGGAGACATGGAGCACGTGCAGGTGGCAACCTGTCATCATCGCCAGCAGCCCGTTGCGCATCACGTCCATCTCGTAAGCCTCGCGCGGCAGCCCTTTCAGCCCCAGGACACTGGCCGTGTAGCCCTCGTTCATCACGCCGCCGTCGGAGAGGCTCGTGTTCTCGCAGTGGGCCAGCACGGGAAGATCCAGCATCGCGGCGTACTCCATCACTTTGCGCATGAAGCCCGCGTCCTGCACCTGGTAGGCATCATCGGAGACGGCGATTGCCCCTGCTCCCTTCAAATCGCCCATCTCCGCCAGCTCGGTGTTTTTTAGGCCCTTCGAGAGCGCCCCAATCACATAAAGTCGGGCTTTCTTCTCCGTCATGGCGCGGGTGAGAAGATCACGAACAATCGGTGCGGAGTCTATGACCGGGTTGGTATTGGGCATGCAAGCCACCGCCGTAAAGCCACCCGCCGCCGCGCTCCCCAGTCCTGAGGCCATGTCTTCTTTGTACTCTTGGCCGGGTTCTCGCAGGTGAACGTGAATGT
This sequence comes from Armatimonas sp., assembly GCA_031387365.1. Taxonomy (GTDB): domain Bacteria; phylum Armatimonadota; class Armatimonadia; order Armatimonadales; family Armatimonadaceae; genus Armatimonas. The sequence continues at coordinate 1,442 of JANNDD010000087.1, forward strand.
CAATGAGCCCCGGACAGACCACTTTCCCGGTGCAGTCGTGCTCTTCGTGATCGCCTGTAATTCCCCCGCCCAGCCGGATTTCGGCAATCGTGCCCCCTTCAATCCGAAGGTCCCCGATGCCATCAATCCCGCTCACCGGGTCAATAATTCGTCCATTTCGTAAAATCATAACTTTTCTCCAGCGACACGAACGTCGCTGACTCCGCTTCGCTACTGGCGCAAGCGCCCCGATGTCGCTCTCGCGACTTGCAGAAGCTCGCGTCGTTCACCAGCAACCGCTGTATCTCCACTCAAGATTCCTTCCGCCGTACAGAACTCAGGCAGAGTCCAAAAGTCGAGTGCGCAGTAACCGCAACGCTCCCACTCTTGCAGGAACTCTGGCAGGGAGGGCGAGAGAATCGGCCAGCCTTCCATATCGTGACAAAACAGACCCACAGGTTGGCTCTCCCCATTCCGCAAATCCAGACTCACATAGTCTCCACGAACGTTGCCGATCAGTGGTAGCGAGTTGCGCAAGAACGCCGCCATCTCTCCGGCATTTGTTCGGTTTGAATCTTCTTCGTACCAGGAAGCAATCTCACACTGATACAGGTACATATCCGGGACATTGGCAAGATTCCACCGTCCCCCACCATGAATCCACCAGTCATCTACAGTTGTTGAGATGAGAAATCCATTCGCGGCTCCACAAGCCCGGAAAAACTCTGTCATCGCCTCGGGGAGTCTTTTGCCCAGTTGCTCCTCCACAGCACGAATCTCTGCTTCCGAGCAAACAGGCGGTGAAGCTACCCGCGCAGGCTCGCGATCCCAGCGCGCCGTGAACATATTCGCTCGCTCAAACCAGGCAGTATAGTTGAAATTATTCATTTATTTCCTACCTGACCACATTTCGGACAAGGCCAATGATGAATAATATGTGCAAGCTGATGTCCACAACATAATTTCTCGGGTTCACCCCAACCATCATAGATCACCTCAGAGAGATGCTTACATTCATCGCACTGAGAAAGTGCTACTTTTCCATTCGGAAAACAGCTTTTGCAGAAACCTTGTTGTCCCCCCGCCGGGCGGG
>JANNDD010000120.1:0-3678 GCA_031387365.1 Armatimonas sp.
CAGTGCGAGGGGCTGGTTTCGGCGATCTCGGCGGCACGGGAAGTTCCTGAAGCGAATCTGGTGGTCGGCGCGGGATCGTCGGATCTGATCTTTCGCGCGGCGCTGCCCTTCCCGGTAGATAGCTGCCTCTGGGAAGTGCGCTTGCTGACGGTGCTACCTCAGAAACGAGGCGGGAGCCTGGCGATGCTGCTGATGCTGGCGGCATTGAGGCATGTCGAGGCGGAGGGCGGAACCCGAATTGCTGGGATCGGACGTGATGCACTCAAACCCTTCTACGAGGCAGCGGGGCTTTGTTTTCATGGGCTAGAGGCGCACTCCGGCGCGGTTACCTACGAGCTCATGAGCGCGACACTTGCGGAACTAAATGCTCGTGCGGAGACGATTCAGGTCCTCTTGAAACGGCTCCTGCGCGGATGTGACTGGGCGCTTCCCTACGCCGCCTGGCCCACGAGTGCTTCATCTCCTGCGCCTTGCTACCACGGCGGGGCATTCTTCGAGGCGATTGGTACCGACTTTTCGCATCTGGAGCGCCGCCACGACGTGATCAACGCCGATGTCCTAGATGCCTGGTTTGACCCCGCACCGGAGGCTCTTGCTGCGCTGAAAAAGCAGCTTCCCTGGCTTCTAAAAACCTCGCCCCCAATACAGTGCGAGGGGCTGGTTTCGGCGATCTCGGCGGCACGGGAAGTTCCTGAAGCGAATCTGGTGGTCGGCGCGGGATCGTCGGATCTGATCTTTCGCGCGTTCACGCACTGGCTCACGCCACACTCCCGGGTGCTCCTACCTGACCCGGCCTACGGCGAGTATGCCCATGTTCTCGCGCACGTAATCGGCTGCACGGTTGAGCGATTACCCCTTGCGCGCGCGAATCGCTGGCAGCTCGATAGTGATTTGTTGGCGCAAAAAGTGGCATCGGGGCACTACGATCTCTGCATCTTGATCCACCCGAGCAACCCCACGGGAAAGCTGACACCGCGCACGGAGCTAGCGGGGATTGCCCAGGCGGCGCACCCCAAGACCCGGCTCTGGATAGACGAGGCCTATGTGGACTATGTGGGTACGGAGCAATCACTGGAGCCGCTGGTGGTGGCCCACTTTGGGCTCTTTGTCTGCAAGTCTCTCTCGAAAGTCTATGCGCTCTCGGGGGCACGCGCCGCCTATCTGGCGGGTCCCGAGGCCGAGATCGCGGCACTGCGCCGCCGAACACCACCCTGGGCCGTGAGCCTGCCCGCCCAAGTCGCTGCTGTGCATGCTCTGGCCGCGAACGACTACTACCAAAAGTGCTGGACGCAGACCCACGCGCTCCGCACCGCGCTTGCCGCGCAGCTTCGAGCGGCTGTTTTGGGCTGCGAGGTTGAAGAAAGTGTGGCCAACTGGCTCATGCTCTATCTACCGACAGCAGGCCCGAGTGCCGCACAGCTCTGCGTCGCCTGCGCCGCTCGTGGCCTTTTCCTGCGTGATCTGTCACCAACCACCACCCGGTTCGGGACGCACGCCGTTCGGATTGCCGTCAAAGACGCCGCCACGAACCAGAGGATTGTCGCGCAGCTTACCGAGATTTTTCCGCACCCCCCGTAACCAAAGATGCACGGTCTGCGTTTCTGTTTCTAAGAAATGGACGACTACAGCATTGCCCTCTGGACTGCCGCCCGCTGGTTGGTGGGCACGTGGGTTCTGCTGGGATTCCTACGCTGGATCTTGACCCCGCCGCACTGGCGCGACGGCGAAGGCCCACTGGTAGATGAGGGCGAGCGCATGGCAACGGAGTTCTCCCGCTGGCGCTGGCTGAGTGATCGCTTCTCCCTCAAGTTCTGGCGCTGGTGAGTTGCAACCTGGCTACTAAATCTGCGTCCAAGTAAACATGAATCGCGATCAAGTCTTACGCTGGATGATCTTTCACCCCTGGAGCTGGCTGGTGCTCTTCTTGTTGGCACTGATTTGTTTTGCCAGTTGGTTGGCTGAGCCTATCACCTGGCGTAACGGTGAAGGCTCTCTAATAGATGACGGCGAGCGTTTCGCACGAGCTGCCAATGGGGGAGTTCATAGTCCCCTACGCTGGGTGCGTGGGGCGGCACGTTCTCTTTGGCGGCAGCTTAGAAAAAAGAAAGATCTTAGGTAAAAGAGACCATGGAAACCTTCTGGATCGTGGTGGCAGTGGCGACGGTGCTGGTGCTGGGGGTGATCTACTGGTGGCGTCGCCCCGTGGGCTGGCAGGATGGCGAGAGTAGTGCGCTGGAAGACGAAGGCTCCCTTCTGGACACCGACTTGGGCCGCTCACGCTGGTGGTGGTTTGGTGACTACGAGGCAAATCGCGCCACACAGTGGCTGTTTAATCTGAAGGATTGGTTTGAGAACCAAGGTCAGCGACGAAAGTAGCGTGAGTGGTAGACTAACGTTCAATGAACGATGACGACGATAGTATTGAGAGCATCTGGTACTCCACGGAGGGCGGGCGCACGGTAGGCCAGCTTGGGATGGAGAGTGGGCTTATTCTGCGCGACGAGGAGCTGGGAGATCCGCTGGAGCCCGAAGATGCTGAGGCGCGTATCACGCTGGAGCAGGGGCGCAGCTCTATGGCGATTGAGTTCTTTGTGACGGCGCAGCTCTATGGCGGCTGGCTCTTTCTGACGGTGCGCCGCGAGACAAAACCCGCTGCTGAGGCGATCTACGACACGCTCCGCGCGGAGCTGGAACGCTTGGCGGTGCTCATGCCCTACGAAGGGGAAGGCCAGCGTGATGTCGTGATCCGGGCCGCTGCCGCTGCCGCCGAAGCCGCCGCTGTGGAAGCCCGCTATGCCGATCACTGAGCCTACAAGACCGTCCACGGAGCGCTGGAAACGCGCCCCGCTCCCTGCGCACAAAGGCCGCTTTGTGGTGATCGCGCACCGGGGAATGCACACGCAGACCCCCGAAAATACACTCGCGGCGCTCCGGGAGAGCATTCAAGCCGAGGTAGATTTTGTGGAGTGTGATCTGCGCACCACCAAAGACGGCCATATTGTGATCCTGCACGATAGCACCGTGGACCGCACCACCGTGGGCAAGGGCAAGCTCGCTGACCTGACCCTGGCCGAAGTGAAATCCCTGGCGATCAAAAACTCCACAGAGCGTGTCCCCACTTTCGAGGAACTACTGCGCGAGTCGCACGGCAAGATGGGCTTCTATCTGGACTGTAAAGCCGTAGACCCGGCGCAAGCCTTCGCGCTGGTCAAGCGCTACAAGCTCACGGATCGCGTGCTGGCCTACACTTCCACCGAGGGTGCACTCGCCTGGAAACGCGCCGCGCCTCAAGTGCCCGTGATGACGAGTCCGCCCGGCGATGCTAGAACCCCCGACGCGCTCACCGCGTTTCTCAACAACTGGCCTTTCGAACTGCTCGACGGCCCTTACGATCTCTCCGCCGAGACCGTCGCCGCCGCCAAGGCGCTGGGCACGCAGATCTGGGCGGATATCCAGAACCCACTGGAGAGCCCGGCACAGTGGGAGCCTGCCATCGCCCGTGGCCTTACCGGCCTCCAGAGCGATCACCCCGATGCACTGGTCGCCTACTTGAAGGCCACAAAGCGGCGGTAGATTGGCCTACCCCCTAACCCCCGCCCGGCGGGGGAACTAATAAGAATTTTTCCCTTGGAGTGTTAAGAACCTGTGTAATATCCAACCTCTCCTCCCCAACCCTCC
>JANNDD010000167.1:0-1620 GCA_031387365.1 Armatimonas sp.
GTAGGCCATCGCCTTGGCTCCGCCCGTTTTGGCTAGAACCGTCGTAATCGCGGCTGTCAGGCTCGTCTTGCCATGATCCACGTGTCCGATCGTGCCCACGTTTACGTGAGGCTTTGATCGCTCAAACTTTGCCTTACCCATGCTACATCCTCAAGCCGTGCGCAACCCGCACGCGTCGTATTTTGTTGTGAAGGTGGCCGGAGGACGCTGGACGCAGATATCTGCATCAGACCGTCACGGCTAACCAATCGGGAGTTAAAATTCAAACACTTTCTTAGGGAAAGTGCCCGGCCAGTTTATCATAGCCCTCAGCGGGCCGCAATAGCCTCAGCAGAGAATTTCTCAGACAATCTTTCCTACGCCTGCCAGCCGATATCGCGCCGCACGGCGGCCCCCTTAAAATGGATCAAATCCACTCCGGCGTAGGCGCGCTTCTGCGCCTCGATAAAAGTCTCCCCCGTCGCCGTGACCGCGAGGACACGTCCGCCACTCGTCACAAGTTGCCCGCTTTCATCGCGCTGGGTTCCCGCATGAAAAACCTCCAGCGCATCGAGCTTACGAGCCCCGTCCAACCCCGTGATGGGTACACCCGTTGGATAGCTCCCCGGATACCCCTCCGAGGCTATCACGACCGTCACCGCAGCACGCTGACTAAAGATCACGGGTACTTTATCCAGCTCCACTTCCACGACCGCACGGCAGATATCAACCAGATCCGTCTCCAGTAACATCAGCGCGACCTGCGCCTCAGGGTCGCCAAAGCGGCAGTTGAACTCAATACAATACGGCCCCTTCTCCGTCAGCATCACTCCCGCATAGAGCACACCTCGGTAGGGAATCCCCGTCGCCCGAATTGCCGCAACCGTGGGCTCGATAATGCGCCGCGTCACCTCGTCCACCACACTCTGCGGAGCTATACGCACGGGAGCATAGGCGCCCATCCCGCCGGTATTGGCTCCGGTATCCCCTTCCCCAATACGCTTGTGATCCTGAATCGCAATCATAGGCCGGACGGTATCACCATCCACAAAGGCCAAGATACTCGCCTCTGGCCCACGCAGGCACTCCTCGATCACCACGCGCTCACCACTCGCCCCAAAGATCCGCTCCTCCATCATCTGACGAATCGCGGTCTCTGCTTCAGCGTAGTCTTGTGCGACCACCACACCCTTGCCTGCTGCCTCGCCGTCGGCCTTGACCACGATCGGATAGTCAGCCGCACGCAAGTACGCCCGTGCCTCCTCAGGGTCATCAAAGACCTCAAAATCTGCTGTGGGGACACCCGCCTGACGCATGAGGCGCTTGGAGAAAACCTTGCTACCTTCTAGCTGCGCAGGTTCGCGGCTCGGCCCAAAGATCCGCAGCCCCCGCGCCTCAAAAACATCAACGATCCCCGCGATCAGTGGCTTCTCGGGCCCTACAATGGTCAAGTCAATGCTCTGGTGCTCCACAAATACCCGCAGTGCCTCAATATCCATGACATCAATGGCGATATTCTCCGCCACCTCCGCCGTCCCCGCGTTACCCGGCGCACAAAAAATCTTACGCACCTGTGGGCTCTGCGCCAGCTTCCAGCAGATCGCGTGCTCGCGCCCCCCACCCCCAATAACTAAGATTTTC
>JANNDD010000186.1:0-13027 GCA_031387365.1 Armatimonas sp.
CGATGAGTTCCGCAAGCGTGTGGTGATCGTCGATACGTCCAACGAGATCGCCGGTGATGGCGACATCCCCCACCCGGCGATCGGGCGCTCGCGGCGCATGCAGGTCAAGCGCCCTGAGGAGCAGCACGCCGTGATGATTGAGGCGGTGGAGAACCACATGCCGCAGGTGATCGTCATCGATGAGATCGGAACCGAGCAGGAGGCCTTCGCCGCGCGCACCATCGCCGAGCGTGGTGTCCAGTTAGTGGGCACTGCCCACGGTAACAGCCTGGAGAACCTCCTGCTCAACCCGACTCTCTCGGACCTGATCGGCGGCATTCAGACCGTCACTCTGGGTGATGAGGAAGCCAAGCGGCGCGGAACCCAGAAGACCGTACTGGAGCGCAAGGCCCCGCCGACCTTTGATGTCATTATCGAGATCATGGAAGTGGACAAGCTCGCCATCCATCACGATGTCGCCAAAGTGGTGGATAAGATGCTGCGCGGCCAGCTCCCCCGCCCGGAGATCCGGGTTCGCAACACGGGCGGGGTGGTTGAAGTGGTGCAGAAAGCCGAGCTGCCGCCGGATCGCCCGGGCGAGAAGACGGGTGGCACCTACGGCATGACGTTTGAGCCAGAACCCATCCCCTTTTCCCCTTCCCTCCCCGAGGGAAGAAGCCAGGGGATGGGTTCCGGGATGGGCACCGAGCGAAAGAGCTTTGGACAGAGTGGTAAGACCGTCCATCTGTTTCCCTACGGGGTCTCTCGGTCTCGGTTAGAGCGGGCGATGGCAAACCTGCGGGTGCCGGGGGTTGTGGCGCGGGACATGAAAGACGCGGATCTCATCATCGCGCTCAAGGCCACGTTCCGCCGCGAGCCCGCCAAGATCCACGAGGCACGGGGCAAGCATATCCCCACGTTCGTGGTACGCAGCAATACCTACATCCAGATAGAGAGTGCCCTGCGAGAAGTCTTCGGGCTTCAGCCCACGGTGCTCCCGACCGATGAAGAGGCCGCAATCTCGGAGGCCTCAGATGCGATTGAGCACGTTCAGGAGACTGGCGAGGCGGTAGAGCTAGCCCCGCAAAATGCCTATGTCAGGCGCCTCCAGCACCAGCTCGTCGAGCGCGCCGAGCTAGGCAGTGAGTCGCTTGGAGTCGAGCCCCGACGGCGCTTGAAGATCTTGCCCAATACCCTCGTTTGAAGGCTCACGGGAAACCGTGAGTCTCACTCCTCAGTGAAAATTATCCTGCCCGCTACCATTATCGGGCTGACTCTGCTCAGCTCCCCTGCTCTCGCCCAGAGCCGTCCGTTTCGACTAACGCTGGGCGGGGGGCAGCTCACGGGTAACGGGACGTTTCATCTGGGTCTCTCTCTGGATGCGAAGCGTCTCCCCCTAAATCGTGTGCTCAGCATCTACGCCGACAGCAACTTCACGCTAGGCTTCGGTTGTGGGGGAGTTTTTATTCCCAATGCGCCCCCCTCCACTACCTACTCGGGGATGGAGAGTTTTGGTGTCTCGGTGCGTCAGCCCTGGGGCAAGGGCTGGTCAGGTGTCGGCATGGGTAGCTACACCACCCACTTCTCAGACTGCGGCACCGCAGACCGCAAGGTCGGGGGGTTAGGTGGGAAAGTCTTTGCCGGCATCGGCGGGGGGTTCTACTTCACCGAGGTTGCTCTGACGCTTCCTTCCGCAACAAAGTATCTCCAGACCAGTATCAGTGTCGGTTTTCGGCTCTGAGCGTGTATCCTGTATAATAGCGCCGTGAATCAACGTGCTGTGACGCCGCGTGCCTTGTTTATCGGGATCGCCTTTGCGCTCTTCTTCTCGGCAGTAACTCCCTACAACGATTTTAAGATCGCCGCAACCTATATCGCTGGGACGCAGTTTCCCATCGGTGCGCTTTTCGTGCTTTTTTTCTTTGCCTTTGCCATCAACACGCTCTTGCGCGCCGTTGCGCCCAAGGCGGTATTTCAGCGCGGTGAGCTTCTGACCATCTGGACACTGATCTTAGTGGCTTCGGGGATTCCCTCCTCAGGAATGATGCGCTACTTTATCCCGGAGATTGTCGCGCACAAAGCCTTCGCCAACGACACGAATAACTGGGATCAGAAGTTTCTCAATCAGCTTCCCGAGTGGACTAAGTTTCAGGACAAGGCCGCTGCCGATGCGTTCTTCAACGGCTACCATAAAGGGGAGGAGCGCATTCCCTGGGAGGCGTGGCGCGGGCCGCTCTTCTTCTGGGGGATACTGGCAATACTCTTTCTGCTGGCCACTTTCTCCATCTGTGCTCTGCTGCGCCGTCAGTGGGTGGAGAATGAGAAGTTCTCCTTCCCTCTCGTGACACTCCCGCTTCTGATCGCAGAGGATCCAGAGCCGGGCCGAAAAGTCAATGCGTTTTTCCGCAACCCCATTCTTTGGACAGGGGTGGGTTTCAGCACGGTGATCCACACAGTCAAGGGCGTGCACCTACTCTACCCCTCGATCCCGGATATTAATTTAGAGTGGTCACTCAACGACTTCCTGACTGTGCGCCCTTGGAACTTAATTGGGTGGTTTCCCGCGCGTATCCTCTTGATGGTGGTTGGGATCGCTTATCTGCTCCCCGCCGAGGTCTGCTTCTCCCTCTGGTTCTTCTTTCTCGTCTTTAAAGCACAGATGATGCTCTGTGGTTTCTATAACTGGCTCATGCCCGGGCCACAAGGCTACAGTGACACCAATTTCTCAGCGCTGCAAGCCTACGGGGGTGGGATCGCGCTCGTGCTCTGGACCCTCTGGACCGGGCGGCGGCACTTTGCTGATATCATCGAGAAAGCCCTAGGCGGCCCCCGTGCCAAAGACATTGACGACTCCGGCGAGCTGCTCTCCTACCGAGCGGCTCTGCTCTGTCTGGCCATCGCGTACGGAGGGATCGCGCTCTGGCTGACAATGGCTGGGGTTTCGGTTCTGCTGATTCTGGTCTCTCTGGTCACTATGACCCTCGGGCTGATCGTCATCTCCTGGGCGGTCTGTCAGGCGGGTCTTGTCTTCATGGCGCAGCCCTACGGCTCGATTGATATCTTTGCCTTTCTCTTTGGCACCGCGCCGTTTAAAACCAGCGAGCTCTTCACCATGACCCGCTGGGAGACGATGTTTATCTTCGACCCGCGCGAGATGCTTCTTCCCTCGATGATGATGGGAGCCAAGACCACCGAAGGCATGAAAAAATGTGCTCGGCCACTCATGGTTGCCATGGTCGTCACCGTGCTCCTAGCCTTTGCGGTCTCCCTCTATGCCAGCCTAGCGCTTCCCTACTACAATGGCGGCGGCAACTCGCTTAACAATCTGTTCACCTACAAGTGGAGCCCGGAGAGGCCTCTCAACTTTCTGGGTGGGGCGGCCTCGGTGCCCTTTAAGGGCGATCTCAGCAACGGCCTGCACTTAGTTACGGGCTTCGTGGTCTTTCTCGGCCTGCTGATTCTCAGGGCACAGTTTAATTTTGGCGTGCATCCCATCGGGATTCTCTGCGCGGGAGTCTGGGCCATCAAGATGCTCTGGCTCTCGCTCTTTATCGGCTGGTTTGCCAAGTCGCTCATCCAGCGTTACGGCGGGATGAAGGGCTATCAGCTCTTCTTGCCGTTCTTTCTAGGCTTGGTGCTGGGCGATGTCATCAACTCCGTGATCTGGGTGGGCCTCGGCTACGCTACCAATGTTGGCTACCAGGTCATGCCGAACTAACACTGTCGCGTTGGTAATCGGGTATCCTTTAGTTGCGGCTCCGCAGACAGGCGTGATGCCCCAATTTTAATATCACGGAAAGAATATATGGAAGACAAGACATCGAAATGCCCCTTTAGCGGGGGAGCTCTGTTACAAACCGCAGGTGGCGGAACGAGAAATCAGGACTGGTGGCCCAATCAGCTGAGGCTGAGTATTCTGCGCCAGCACTCCTCACTGTCTAATCCGATGGAGGAGAGCTTCAACTACACGGAAGCCTTCAAGTCGCTTGATCTAGCAGCCGTGAAGGCAGATATCTTCGCACTAATGACCACGTCCCAGGACTGGTGGCCCGCCGACTACGGGCACTACGGGCCGTTCTTCATTCGCATGGCATGGCACAGTGCAGGAACCTACCGCATATCAGACGGACGCGGGGGCGCAGGCGCCGGAATGCAGCGATTTGCACCGCTTAATAGCTGGCCAGACAACGCAAACCTAGACAAGGCACGTCTGCTGCTCTGGCCCATCAAGAAAAAATACGGAAAGAAGCTCTCCTGGGCAGACTTAATGGTCCTGGCGGGCAACTGCGCCCTAGAGTCGGCGGGCTTCAAGACCTTTGGTTTCGCAGGGGGACGGGAAGATGTCTGGGAGCCACAGGAGGAGATCTACTGGGGCGCGGAGACACAGTGGCTCGGGGATAAGCGCTACACAGGAGATCGCCAGCTAGAGAATCCCCTGGGGGCGGTTCAGATGGGTCTCATCTATGTCAACCCACAAGGCCCTAACGGAAACCCAGATCCCCTCGCCTCGGCTCGTGATATTCGCGAGACCTTTGGCCGCATGGCAATGAACGACGAAGAGACTGTCGCGCTGATTGCAGGGGGGCACACGCTGGGCAAGACCCACGGCGCGGCTGATCCCGATAAGTATGTCGGCAGAGAGCCTGCTGCCGCCAGTATAGAGGAGCAGGGCCTCGGCTGGAAGAATACCTACGGCACGGGCAGTGGCAAGGACACCATCACCAGCGGCCTGGAAGGCGCTTGGACAACGACGCCTACGAAGTGGAGTAATAACTATTTTGAGAATCTGTTCGGCTACGAGTGGGAGCTAACCAAGAGCCCGGCGGGGGCGCACCAGTGGAAACCCACGGGCAATGCGGCAGCTAATAGCGTGCCCGATGCCCACGACCCGAGCAAGCGTCACGCTCCCATGATGCTGACCAGCGACCTTGCCCTACGCTTCGACCCGATCTACGAGAAGATCTCGCGGCGCTTCCTGGCGAATCCTGATCAGTTCAACGATGCCTTCGCTCGTGCCTGGTTCAAGCTGACGCACCGCGACATGGGGCCAATCGCACGCTACCTCGGCCCGGAAGTTCCCAAAGAAGTTCTGATCTGGCAAGACCCGCTCCCCGCCGTCGCGCACCCGCTCATTGATGCGAAAGACATTGCCACACTAAAGTCAAAGATTCTCGCATCGGGGCTGACGGTGTCTGAGCTTGTTTCCACCGCTTGGGCGTCGGCGGCGACGTTCCGTGGCTCGGACAAGCGCGGCGGGGCGAATGGCGCACGCATTCGTCTGGCACCTCAGAAGGACTGGGAAGTCAACCAGCCCGCGCAGCTCTCGAAAGTGCTGGCGACGCTTGAAGGTATCCAGAAAGCGTTCAGTAAGAGCGTCTCGCTGGCCGACCTGATCGTCCTGGGGGGCTGTGCCGCCGTGGAGAAAGCCGCGCAGAGTGGGGGGCATAACATTACGGTTCCGTTCACACCGGGACGCTCCGATGCCTCGCAGGACCAGACCGACGTGGCCTCGTTTGCCGCTCTGGAGCCCGCCGCCGATGGTTTCCGCAACTACCTCAAGCCACACCACACGGCCTCTGCCGAGGATCTGCTGATTGATAAAGCACAGCTCCTGACCCTGACCGCACCGGAAATGACGGTTCTGATTGGCGGGATGCGCGTGCTGGAAGCCAACTTCGATCAGTTCCGTCATGGTGTCTTCACGAGCCACTCCGAGGCACTGACCAATAACTTCTTCGTCAACTTATTGGATCTGGGCACCACGTGGCAGGCGGCTTCAGAGACAAAAGACGTATTTGAAGGACGTGATCGTGCAACAGGTGCGCTCAAGTGGACAGGAACGCGTGTGGACCTCATCTTTGGCTCCAACTCAGAGCTTCGAGCGATCGCGGAGGTCTACGCCTGTGAGGACTCGCAAGAGAAGTTCGTCAAAGACTTTGTGGGCGCGTGGAGCAAGATTATGAGCCTGGATCGCTTCGATCTGGCCTGATTCTTATCTCTCCGCGTTAAGTTCTTTATCGTAAACCCGTGGCGCGTCCCCGCCACGGGTTTTTCGAGAGTTGTCCGACGAAAACGAAGATCTTATGATAAAACCTAAAACTACTCGTGACGAGCACCTGCTCACTCCCCAGCGCCAGCACCGAGGCGAGGCCTGGCCCACTGATTCCTGGCGCGTCTTGCGGATCCAGAGCGAGTTCGTGCAGGGCTTCGATGCCCTCGGGGATCTTGGCCCTGCCGTGACGATCTTTGGCTCCGCACGCACCAAGCACGACGATCCGCAGTATATTGCCACGGTCGAGACAGCACGTCTGATCGGTGAGGCGGGCTTCAATATCATCACAGGCGGCGGCCCGGGGATCATGGAGGCGGGTAATAAAGGCGCAATGGAGGCAAAAGTTCAGAGCGTGGGCCTGAATATCGAGCTGCCTTTTGAGCAGCACGTAAACCCCTACTGCACGGAGACCATTGACTTCCACTACTTTTTTGTGCGTAAAACCATGCTGGTGCGCTACGCACAGGCATTTGTGATCTTCCCGGGCGGCTTTGGTACGCTCGATGAGCTGATGGAGTCTCTCACGCTGATTCAAACCGGCAAGATTCACAACTTCCCCGTGATTCTCGTCGGCACGGAGTTCTGGGGCGGTTTGGTAGACTGGCTTAAAAACTCCGTACTGGTGCAGGGAAAGATCAGCGCGGAGGATCTGGATCTCTTTTATCTGGTGGACTCTCCCGAAGAAGTGCGCGATATCGTCGTCAAGGCCGTCCGGGGCGGCTCCGATCAGGCGGAGCGCGAGGAAAAAGCCCGCCTGGAGACGGCACGTGTCTACGCTCCTTACCCGTTCTCCTAAGCCATGCCCATCCCCTTGCGCTTCGCGCTCCTTGACCATATTGAAGCCCCACAGGAGCGCCCCTCGGGGGAGGTCTACAAGGAAGTGACGGGCTACGTTCGCCTCGCGGACGCACTCGGCTTTGACTACTACTGGTTCAGCGAGCACCATAGTTATGTGCACTACGGCCATCTCCCGTGGCCGATGCTATTGGCATTGCATCTGGCATCGCAGACCACGCAGATTCAGCTCGGGACGGCCATTATTTGCCTGAACTTGCACCATCCGCTGGCTATCGCGGAGCAATCCGTGGTCGCGGATCTACTCATGCAGGAGCGGCTCGCGCCTGGCTTTGGCAGTGGCAGCTCTCCCACGGAGTCTGTGCTCTTTGGCAAAGCGCTGGTGTCTGAGCAGGAGCGCCACGAGCACTTTACCGAGGCACTCGGGCAGATTCTGGAGAGCTGGCGTGATTCTGAGAGCCTCCCGCAGGCGCACCCTACGCTACATGCCCGGAGCTGGCAGGCGGTCAATAGTGTCGGGAGCGCCCAGATCGCGGGGCGGCTGGGGATGAACATGATGTACTCCCACCTGCGCACTCCAGAGCAGTATAAGCTCTACCGCCAGGCGTACTTAGACTCCGGCGGTACGGGTCTGATCGCCGCCAATCGCCCAGTCTATGTTGGCCCTGATGATGCCACGGCCATGGCTGAGCTGGAGCCTGCACTTCGCACCCTCTGGCGACGCTTCCGTAGCGAGGGCAAGATACCTACTGAGACACCCGAGCCCGACGATCCCTGGCAGCTCTGTGGGCACCCCATCAACTTCCTGGTCGGTGGGCCGAAAAGTGTTGCAGCGCAGATAGCCGCGCTGAGAGCTGAGACAGATTTTGCTGTGATCAACTTAGAGCCCAACTGGGCCGGGCTCACCCCCAAGCAAATCAGCGGCACGATCCAGCGTCTCGCAGAGCAAGTACGCCCCGCGCTGGGTACACTCTAGCCGTGACCGAACAAGAAAATGCCCGCCTCACCGAGGCACAGCGGATTTGTGATGAGCAGCTAGAACCCAACGCCGAGCGGGTGGATCGTGGTGGACAGGTTCCTCGGGAAAACTTAGAGGCGCTTGCCGCCGCCGGGCTTGCCGATGGTACCTTTGGTGGGGACGGGTTCCGGCGCGCACTGGTCGAGGCTTTGTGCGGGGCGTGTGGGACGACCTACTTTGTCCTGATCCAGCACCTAGGCTCGTGCGGGCAGATTGCCAGTAGCACAAACACCTCGCTGCGAGAGCGCTTCCTGGCGGAGATGATCACGGGTCAGCACTATGTCGGAGTGGGCTTTGGCCACCTGCGCCGCCCCCAGCCGATGCTCCGCGCCACGCCGGTTGCCGGTGGCTGGATCCTCAACGGTGTCGCGCCGTGGGTGACGGGCTGGCCGGTACTCTCTGCGACCATCTACGGGGCGCACCTGCCAGATGGCAAGCATATCTATCTCTATGTTCCCGCACACGAAGATGAGCACCAGCGGGTCTCTGCCCCCCTCCCATTGTGTGCCATGAACGCCACGGAGACCGTCGAAGCCACCCTCACCGATCTATTCGTCCCCGAGTCTGACTGGGTACGGGACTCATCGCCGGAGCAGCTCGCCGCCAGCGATACGGCGAACTTATGCAACAATGTCGCCCCGATGTTTGGCGTGACACAAGGAAGCATTCGCCTCTTGCGCCAGCTTGCAACAAAGAAGCCCTTCCCCGTGCTCTCCCAAGCCGCCGATGCGTTGGAGGCCGAGCTTGCGCAGTGCCGCGCCACCTGCTTCACCCTCGCCGATGGAGATAAATCGGCCCCGAGCTGGCGGGAGCAAGCACTAGACGCGCGTGCCTGGGCCATCGAGCTGGGAGTGCGAGCGGCGCACACGGGAGTCGCGGCGGCATCGGGCGGTGCCAATAGCCTGGGTCACCCCGCCCAGCGCCGGATGCGGGAGGCGATGTTCTACACGCTCTTTCAGCAGACCAGCGAGATCCTCCAGGGAACCGTCGCACGGCTGGCACGGTTACCCTAAAAATCGTCGGTGCCGAGTAGATCTTTTTCCATATTGTCAGCGGCTTCCGCAGTAATGCGAATTGCTTGCCTTAGGTAGGCAGACGAGGCGTTGTCGGGGATGTCCACACGGTAGTAGGCGCTCCAGGCTCCACTTTCGGCCTTCTCTACTTGAAAGGCACCAAACTTGTAGTGCTTGGTGAGTAGCTTCTCCAGAACGTCTGAGCTAGGCCGCTCCTTGCCTTTCCAGCAGACCGACCAGACTTCACGCGTTGCGACTTCCGTGGTCTTAGGCTCCGTAATTTTTTCAAGAGTTCCCCGGAGAAAGATAAGCTGCGAGCGCTTTTCATCTTCCCAGTTGATCTCAACGCTAAAGTCACCCTCTTTATCAACTTTATAGCCGTACTGGGTTGCCTTCAGCACTGTCTCAAAAGGATTAGTTTTTGGCTTCGTGACAGCAGGATCTTGAGACGGCACCAACGCTAAAAGCGCAAGGTAGGGTACAAAAAACATCGTGGTGGTTTCCTCTCGGTTCAATGAAGACAGTGTAGCCCACATCCGTTACGGCAGCGTTACAGCGCTCCAGGCGGGCATTGATGGCTCCGAAAAGAGCCCGAAGTCGGAGAGGGCAGGGCAGTCAGCGGCTTTGGTGACACGAATTCGGACTTTGGTGGTTGTGGTTTGCGGGATGCGCCAGAGTCGACACGAGCCGATGGACTGCGCTTTTGCCACTTCCACCCAAGCGTTATTCTGCCAGATATCTATTGCCACTTCATCAATGCGCTGCCCCAGTGCGATTGCCTCGCGGAGCCGGATGATATTAAACGTCTTCGGACGGCCCAGTTCTAAAGTCAGCTCAGGTGTCAGCACGCTATCGTCTACATACCAGGCTGTCTCCCCGCTCCCATCGAGCAAGTGCCGGGAATCGGAGCCAGGGCGGGTGTTCGATGCCATGAGCTTTGCGCCGACGGCGAGATTTTTCGCAAACGTCTTCTTGAGGTGCGTCCCAAAGAGCTTGAGGCTACTGGCATCTATTTCGTGCACCAGGCCACGCCGATCGGGGGGGATATTCAGCAGCATCGAAGCGCCGCGTCCCACGGACTCTAGGTAGTGCGTCATGAGCTGGGCGGGGCTCTTGACGGACTTATTCTGCGCCTCGTGCCAGAACCAGCCAGGCCGAATCGAGAAGTCCACCTCGGCGGGAATCCAGGACTTGCCGTCGCGCATGCCCGAGAGCAGCTTTTTCTCGTCCATCTGCCCTACCCCGTCCTTGGGGCCAATAGTAATGGTGTGCCAGCAGGGATCGCCCGCAAAGCCGCGCTCCGTGCCCACCCAGCGGGCGTCCCAGCCGATATCGCTCCAGACACAGGCATCGGGCTGGAGCTCGCGGATGAGCTGCCAGGTGGTCGGCCAGTCGTAGTAGGTCGTCCGGTCAATCTGCCGGGACTCACGCTTGCCGCCGTAGTAGCCATCGCCGCCATTTGCGCCGTCGTGCCAGGTCTCAAAGATCGGCCCGTAGTGGGTAAGCAGCTCACGTAGCTGCTCACGGTAGATCTTAGTCACGTACTCCGGGCTACCGTAGAGTGCACTGTTGCGATCCCACGGCGAGAGATAGACCCCAAACTTCAGCCCCTGTTTCTGACACTCCCGCGCCAGCTCTCCCACAATATCGCCCTTGCCGTTTTTATACGGACTGGCGCTGATGTTATGCTTCGTGGTTTTCGTCGGCCACAGACAGAAACCATCGTGGTGCTTGCAGGTGAGAATCGCCGCCTTCAGACCTGCAGCTTTTAGCGAGGTGATAATTTGCTTGGCGCTGAACTGAGTCGGGTTAAAGATACTCGGGCTCTCGTCGCCGTAGCCCCACTCCTTGTCGGTGAACGTGTTCGTCGTAAAGTGCAGAAAGGCGTAGGTCTCCAGCGTGTGCCACTTGAGCTGGCGAGGGCTGGGAATCGGGCCGTAGGGCGCAGGCAGGTCGTTGCGGGTGCTCATGTCTATATTTTTTGCTGTACCATCGCAAGCAGTATTCCCACAAGATGCTCTGGTTCATCAATATTGTACTCTTGCAAGTCCACAACGACATGCTTTCCTTCGAGAAACCCAAACATCCAGCCCGTCCCGGATGTCACGCCACCATAGAGTTTGGGAATGCTATTGCCACGTTTCTCATTGAAGCGCTGCGCCGCAACCATCTCGGAGGCGCACTGGCCCCAGGCGGCAGGCAGATCGGCGTTCTTCGCCTCGACAAGTGCGATAATCGGAGCGTCTACCATAAGCTGCTGCGGCGAGAGACTGATGAGAAAGTCGCAGTAGCCATTGAGGCCGTCGGATTTTTCTATATCGAGATCAATCCCTGAAAAGAGACTCACCCCGCCGGGAAGCTGGCGAACGAGCTCCATCAAGACATTCATTACGATCAGCTCAGAGCGGGCTTTTTCGGTGTTAATCGCCACGGCAAGCGGAACCTGTGTCTCCAGAAGGGTCTGGAGGAGCGCACTTACTGCGACGGGAGCCACAGGGGCAAAATGATGAGGCTTATGCTCAACGGTCAGCCCCAGACGATCACGAACGGTTTGAAGACTGAACTCACTGTATGCCATTAGAGAAATTTCCTGGCTTGAGTATACCCTCTTATGGTCGCGGGCCTCCGTTTCGCTTCATAGGCCTGATAGCCACCGGGCGAGTCCCAGTGTAATGGTGCAGCCTGAAGTCGTCCCACCAGCATACTATAAAGCACCAGGTTGCTGTCAAACCAACGAAGAGCCTTCATCGGAATGCCTCGGTGACAGTGAAGGAGCGCAGGTTCAGTTTTTGTTTCAAGAGCGGGGCAACTGTCCACGCCGATGTAGACTTTAAAATCCAGTTTCGTAAGGCAAGTCGTAGGGAGCGTCCCCCAAGTCCGATCAAGCCCAAGACGAGAACACCAGCGACGACTCTCCTTCCACGCATGGTGGTTAGCGGAGCACAGGGACTTTGAGCAGGCTCTCAGCGGCTTTGACAATCGCAGCGGTGTCTATTCCCATCCCAGTGTGAAAAATATCACATTGACGGGGGGGGGGGGGGGTCTGTTAAGATAAAATAGACTCTGTCGTTGACGTTAACGACAGAAAAATAACGCTGAAGATATTAAGATTTTAAATGAAAAAATTCAAAACACTTGTCACTATGAGTGCCCTTTCACTCGTATCAGTTGCTTACGCTAAACAAGGTGGCCCACCTTATGGCCCACCGCCTCCAACAGGAGGTTGGGTTTTCCAAATCATTCCTGAAGGAGTTGTTTCCGTTGTATGGTCTGGATTACCTCAATCTGCATCACAAAGCTGGCCATGGCCACAAGTGTCTGCAAGTTTACATGGAAATATCGGACCATATGAGGGCACTTTAAATGCATCAACATCAGGTTCGTACCGAGTAAGAGCAACCTGGACAGGTGCTACCGAATCTCGCCCAGACAAACTCTCTATACTCGAAAATTCTTCTGCTTCTTATAATGCTAGAAATGGGAACGGGACGCCAGGAAGTGGAAGTGCAAGTAACAGTATCAGTCCATTTGTACCAAATTTGTTTGGTGGCCAAGCATCAGGAAAACGTGTTGTACAACTTAAAGTTACTGGCAATACCGTGGAGTATTCATCTAATACTTTGAGTGCAAACTCTCAAGCATCAGTTGGGCACGGTACCATAGG
Organism: Armatimonas sp.; assembly: GCA_031387365.1. GTDB lineage: Bacteria > Armatimonadota > Armatimonadia > Armatimonadales > Armatimonadaceae > Armatimonas. The sequence continues at coordinate 12,522 of JANNDD010000186.1, forward strand.
ATTTTTCGGCATCTGGGTTGATTGTACTGCCATACAAGATCCACGAGCGGTATCAATTGGTAGAGGAGGCCGGTATGAATGGTATGATTCAAAACTTGTTGGACACGGAGATACCATTTATTCATACTTATCACAACTAACTTCTACAGGTTTAATTAGTAGTGACGTTATTTACAGCGCATCAATTGCAGGCCCATGGGGATCTCCACTCGATTGGACATGGTCAGGTGGTAGTAGCATAATCTCACAATATCAGTTTTCCTGTGTAGATAGGATGCCCATAGGAACACCAACCCAAGTATTAGCTTATGGAGGCCCCGTTTGGCAAGGCAGTCCAACTGGTGTATCAGAATCAACAATAACATATAAATTGACTGACCCAAGCGACGGAGCAATAGCAGATGCTAGCTATATTTTGAAGGTCCATGATCCAATTGAAAATTTCGAAAAAACGACAGGTGGCATGATAGAGGAGAGTGAACACCCGTCACACCATCGCGTATTTG
>JANNDD010000202.1:0-1038 GCA_031387365.1 Armatimonas sp.
GGGCCGTGGCGAGGAGGGCTAAATTAAACTCACGCTCCAGCCGCTCTTGCACAATCTCCATGTGGAGCAGGCCAAGAAACCCGCAGCGGAAGCCAAAGCCCATCGCGGCGCTGCTCTCCGCCTCGAAGCTGAGAGCCGCATCGTTGAGCTGCATCTTGGAGAGGGCTTCCCGCAGGTTGGGGAAGTCGTTGGAGTCGTGAGGATAGAGGCCACAGAAGACCATCGGCTTGGCGGGACGGTAGCCCGGCAGTGCTGCGATTCCCTTGCCCTCGCGCCCTGCCACGGTGATCGTGTCCCCAACACGGGCATCGGTGACGGACTTGATGGCGGCGTGGAAGTAGCCCGTGCCCCCCGCGCGCAGCTCCTCGGCGGGCTTCATACGCGGTGCAAATGTCCCCACCTCGCTCACCGGAAACTCCTTACCCGTGGCGATAAAGTGCACTTTGTCGCCCGCTTTGAGGGTGCCGTCCACGATACGCACATACGCTACAACGCCCAGATAGCCGTCGTAGTGACTGTCGAAAACCAGCGCCCGTAGCGGCTTGGTCGGATCTCCCTGCGGCGGGGGGACTTTCCGCACCACGGCCTCTAAAATCTCCTCGATCCCAATTCCCTCTTTGGCGCTGCACGGAATCGCCTCCGTGGCATCAATGGCCAGCACGCTCTCGATCTCCTCAGCGACGCGATCTGGGTCGGCGGCGGGTAGGTCAATCTTATTGATGACCGGGATGATCTCCAGCTTCGCGTTCATCGCCAGATTCGCATTGGCAAGTGTCTGGGCCTCGACGCCCTGCGCGGCGTCCACTACTAAGATCGCTCCTTCACAGGCATTGAGAGACCGTGATACTTCGTAGGTGAAGTCCACGTGGCCGGGCGTGTCAATCAGATTCAGCTCGTACTCCAGCCCATCTTTGGCGGTGTAGGCCATGCGAACGGCGGCCATCTTGATCGTGATGCCGCGCTCGCGCTCGATGTCCATCTGGTCGAGAACCTGCGCTTGCATGTCGCGCTTGTCCACAGTGCCCGTGAACTCTAACA
>JANNDD010000206.1:0-7235 GCA_031387365.1 Armatimonas sp.
CAGGGTGCGCTGTGTGGACTCGTGCAGGGGGTCCAGAGCAACCACGGAGCGCAGACGACGAACCGCGACGGAGTGATCGCCTCGCACTAAGGCCGATTCGGCGAGTCGTTCTAAAGCGCTGAGATAGGCTTGTGCGCGGGATGCGCGCTCGAGAATCACCCACTCCTCGTCGCATCCTTCTAGTAGCGGACCGCCGTAGAGCGAAACAGCCACTTCGAGAGAGGATTCGTCGCCTCGGGCAATCGCCGCATCGAATGCGGCGATGTCGCAGTCCACCCCCGCGAGATCGAGCTGGAGGGATCGTCCCACCGAAAGGAGACGATCCGATTCCTGACCGAGGGCTTTGCGGATGTAGGTAAGTTCACGGCGCAGGTAGAGCAGAGCGCGACTCTCCTCACTCTCGGGCCAGAGCGTGCCGGAAAGCCACGAGCGAGAAACGGCAGAGTTCCGCATCGCCAACAGCGCCAGTAACCATTCCCCTTTTCGTGATCTCAGTGGCGGAAGCGGCTCCTCTCCCAGGCAAGCCTTTAACGTCCCTAAAAACTGCAGTTTCAGAACCTTCGGATGCATACCGGCTTTCGACACTTAGATGCCTCCCAACACACTTTCACGAAATTCGCCCTCCGGTAACGCTTTTATTCTCGTTTCGGTTACGTTTCGGGATACGCTACGCAGGGATAATACAGCTACTTGATTCACATATCCAGCGGGCCACGCGGTGCACCACCAGGGGAGGTGGGCCAAGTGCCCGCGATGTGAAGGAGAAATCTTAAGTGTTGACTAGGAGTACTTCCATGTTTTTGTCTTTTCGCAGTATCGTCTCTCTAACGGCTTTACTCATTACCACAGCCCTTGTTGCGTCACCGTCCAGAGCGACGGGCCACATTGATGCCAGCACGCTCGTCTCCGCTCCGCACGGGGCGTTCGGCGGAGTCCAGTTCACACGGTATGAGGCCATGTTCGATGGCGTCACGTCCAACGGACGACGTTACCGAGTGCCTTGCCAAATCGTCACACCGGCTAACCCCGCGCAAGGCAGTAGAACCCTCCTCTTCGACTGGTTGGTTCTGTCCACGCGCTTCACCGCCGTAGGGCAGGAGCAGGCGGATGCGCGCTACATCATGAAAGACGATTTCCTCTTCGGCCTCGGCCTGTCCTATGCAACCGTCCGGGGCGATCGGGCGTGTATCGGGGCGAGTTCTCCGATCAGTGACCCAACTAGGCCGTGGTCGGATAACCTGCTGGACACCTCCTCGGAGTTCATCAAATCGGCAGTCGACGAGTTCGACATCGTGGCGGATTACGTGAAGGCGCTGCGGACCGATCCCGACGCGCTTCAAGTCCTTGGCACCATCCAGCGGCGGGCGGCGTTCGGCTATTCCGCGTCCGGGGGCCGACTCCGGGGCCTGCTGCGACTCCAGATGGGGAAGGGATTGTTCGACTTCTCGCTCGTTGGGGGAAACGGCGTCGGCTACAGCCACCCGGCGGGAAATGACATTGGTGAGACCTATGCGGAAAGGGCGCCGCTGGCCGGGGCGGGTCTGGAAATCGATTTCCTATCGGAGACCGATGTGATCCTCTTTAAGGGCCACAAGACCAGGCACGAAGAGTCGAACTACCGTTCCTACGAGTTCGCGGGAACCTCGCACATCCGCAATATTGATGTCGTTGAGTTTGGACTCCTGGACCCGGAGAAAGCCAATCCGGCAGAATGGACACCCTTCGTCCGGGCGCTCTTTGTGGCTGGAAACAAGTGGTGCGACGGGATCGCGCCGCCGCCGAGCATCTGGCTCGGCGCTTGGAACGACCCGAAGATCGTCCGCGACGCCAACGGGAATGCACTGGTCCGCTTTGTCGGAGGGCAACCTTTCAATACCACTGCCTACCGGTTGCCGGAAGTCGCCGTCGGCGAGCACCAATACATCCCATACGACCCGTCCTATGCGGACGGCACATTCCTTGGCCTCTTCCGTTCGATCGGGGGCGGGCATGTAGATCGGACGGGCAACTTCACCAATCACGCCCAATACGTCAGTGACGTTACGTTCCATGCCCGGGGGCTAGAGGCTTGCGGTTACTTGCTGAAATCCGACGCCGATGCGATCATTCAGCGGGCAAACCAGTCTGACATCGGGCACTAGACTGCGGCTAGGGGCTGTGCGAGAAAAAACGGTCTCGGTCTCCAGCCTGCCTGCCGTTACGAACTCTACAAGCGCCACCTCGCCGACCACTTGGGGTAAGATCGACGTATGGAAAAGAAGGTGGCGCTGGTGACGGGAGCAGGAAGCGGTGTGGGGCGCGCGGTAGCGCTGGCACTGCTCCGCGCGGGCTACTGCGTCGCGCTGGCAGGGAGGCGCGGCGAGGCGCTGGAGCAGACCGTGGCTCTGGCAGGCGAGGCGGGGGAGCGGGCACTGGCGGTGCCCACCGATGTGCGCGATCCGGAGGCGATTCGGGCGCTCTTTGCCCAGACCCAGGCGACGTTTGGGCGGCTGGACGTGCTCTTCAACAACGCCGGGATTGTCCGCAATGGCCCGCTGGAGGAGCTCAGCCTCGCGGACTGGCAGGCCGTAGTGGAGACAAATCTCACCGCGAGCTTTCTGTGCACCCAAGAGGCGTTTAAGCTCATGAAGAGCCAGAACCCGATGGGCGGGCGCATTATCAACAACGGCTCGGTCTCGGCGCACGCGCCCCGCCCAAACTCCGCGTCGTACACGGCCACCAAGCACGCGATCTCGGGGTTGACAAAGTCCACGGCGCTGGATGGAAGAAAATACAATATCGCCTGTGGCCAGATTGATATCGGCAACGCCCTCACGGATAACACGGCGGGCATGACAAGTGGAGCGTTGCAGGCCAACGGGACTCTCGCCATCGAGCCGGTGATGGATGTGGAGCATGTCGCGCAGTCTGTTCTACACATGGCGAATCTCCCGCTGGATGCCAATGTTTTGTTTATGACCGTCATGGCCACCAAGATGCCACTGGTGGGCCGGGGCTAGCGCTGGGATTCTTAGCTATAATGAGCCATGAATCTCCCTGAAGGCGACGTCACGCTGCTATTCACTGATATTGAGGGTAGTACCAAGCTCTGGGAGGTGCACCCCGAAGCGATGCAGGAAATGCTGGCGCTGCATGATCAGACGATGCGCATGGCAATCCAGCGGCACGGTGGGCATGTCTTCAAAACCCTCGGCGATGCCTTTTACGCTGTTTTTCCGAACCCCCGTCAAGGACTTGCTGGCGCTCTTGATGCCCAGAAAGAGATCGCGGCGGTCACGGTGGCGAACCAGAAGTTGCGAGTACGTATGGCGCTACACACGGGTGAGGCGGAGCGTCGTGACAATGACTTTTTCGGCCCGACCCTCAACCGAGTCGCGCGTCTGCTTGCGGTGGGACACGGCGGGCAGGTGCTTCTCTCCCAGGCAAGCCGTGATCAGCTCGTGGAGGGGGTGTTTCTCGATCTGGGAATGCACCGCCTCAAGGACTTGCAGCAGCCCGAGCACGTCTGGCAAGTGGGGGCAAGCACCTTCCCGCCGCTGCGCTCTCTGTCTTTGTACGACAATAACCTTCCCCAGCAGCTCACCAGCTTTGTGGGACGTACCCGAGAGCTGGCGGAGATCAAGTCTCAGCTTGAGAGGAGTCGTCTGCTGACGCTTACGGGGAGCGGTGGCACGGGGAAGACGCGGCTCTCACTCCAGGTAGTCGCCGAGGTGCTGGAGCAGTTCCCAGGGGGTGTCTGGCTGGTGGAGCTGGCTCCCTTGACTGATCCTAACTTGGTGCCTCAGCTGGTAGCTCACGTGCTGAATGTCAATGAGGTTCCGGGGGAGCCCCTGACTAAGACGCTGGTAGCGGCGCTGAAGGAGCGGCAGCTCCTTCTGGTGTTAGACAATGGGGAGCACGTGCTTGATGCCTGTGCTAAGCTCGTTGATAGCCTAATGCGCGACTGTCCCAAGGTGCGCATCTTGCTCAGCAGCCGCGAACCGCTGGGCATAGCGGGCGAGAGCACCTACAGAGTCCCGTCGCTATCTCTGCCTTCGCGAAAGGCGGAGTACACCCCAGAGACCTTGATCCAGTTTGAGGCTGTGAATCTGTTTGTCGAGCGTGCTATCCTCATCAAGCCCGACTTCACGATCACGAAAAACAATGTCACAACGCTCGTACAGGTCTGCCACCAGCTGGATGGGATTCCGTTGGCCATCGAGCTGGCGGCCGCACGCATTCGCTCGATGCCCATTGAGCAGCTTGCCACCCGTCTTGAGGATCGTTTCCGAATTCTGACAGGTGGCTCTCGCACGGCACTGCCTCGTCAGCAGACGCTTCGTGCTCTGATTGACTGGAGCTATGATTTGTTGGAGGAGAACCAGAAGGCGCTCCTGTGCCGCCTCTCGGTCTTTGTAGGAGGCTGTACGCTGGAATCCGTGGAGGCGGTTTGTTGTGGTGAGGGCATTGACTCCTGGGAGGTTCTTGAGCTTCTGACGGCGCTTTGCGATAAGAGCCTGGTGGTCTACGAGGAAGTGGAGGGGGAGGCGCGCTACCGTCTTTTAGAGACGATCCGTCAGTACGCCCGGGATCGCTTGCTGGAGCGCGGCGCGAGTGAGGGGTTTCGGGATCAGCACCTCGCTTACTATCTGGCACTGGTGGAGGAAGCGGAGTTCCATTTGCGGGGGGCAAAGCAGAAGGTATGGCTGGATCGCCTCGATCGGGAGCACGATAATCTTCGTGCGGCGCTGGAATGGAGCATTACGTCTTCGCAGGGCATCGAGTCCGCCTTGCGCTTTTCCAGTGCTGTCTGGTTGTTCTGGCTGACGCGTGGCTATCTTACAGAGGGCTGGGAGCTGTTGGCACGCGTGCGCGCGCTGCGTACTCTGACTGCAGGTGATGCGGCCTTACGAGCGAGGGTACTCGGTGGCGCTGGATCGCTGGCCTACGCCCTCTGCGACTACGTGTCCGCAAAGGCACTGTACGAGGAGAGCCTCGCCATTCGACGTGAAGTGAACGACCGAGTGGGCATTGCCAACGCACTGGGCAACTTGGCAATGGTTCTCCTGCGCTTTTCGGACACCATCCCCGCCGCAAAGGCACTGTACGAGGAGAGCATTGCCATCCGGCGTGAGCTGGGAGACCGGGCAGGTATCGCCAGTTCGCTGGAAGGTTTGGCGAACCTGGCAGCTTGGCAGGGGGACTTCACCGAAGCACGAGTCATGCTAGAGGAGGTTCTTCCCTTCCTGCGCGAGATCGGTCACCTGGGTGGCATTGCATCCTCGCTCAACAACCTGGGAATGATCGCCTACGCCCAGTACGATTTTTCGTCCTCGCGAGCACTACACGAGGAGAGCTTGGCCCTCCGGCGTGAGCTGGGAGACCGGGGAGGTCTGTCTCTCTCACTGGGCAACTTGGGGGATGTTGCGGTTGCGGAGGGCAACTATACCTCTGCACGTGCCCTCTTCGACGAGAGCTTGGCTATACGATGTGATCTGGGTGACCGTCGTGGAATTTTCATGTTATTGTACGGATACGCCGCCCTGGCAACGGCACTCGAAGCCCCTCTAACCGCCGCGCGCCTCTGGGGGGCGGCCCAGGAGCTCTTTGAGGAGTTCGGTGCTTCCTTACCCACCTACAAGCGCGAGCGCTATCTCCAGCCCGTGGCCCTTGTCCGCACAACACTGGGTGATGCCACCTTCGACGCCGCGTGGACGGAGGGTCGCGCCTTGACAATGGAGCAGGCCATCGAACTCGCGCTGGAAAAACTGAAAGTAGGGGAGTGAGTAGGGATGGTGGGCAGGGGGTAGAGCCCATCCCTCTCGCCGCGACGAAGGGGCGCGGGAGGGGGATTTCAACGCTTGTTGTGAATTGGTACGGTTTGACCGGTTTGACACGAGGGATTAAAATCCCTCGCTGTGGGTCGGCTCCGCCGATGTCCTTCGGACAAGAGAAGCGATCCTTCGGACAAGAGAACGCGTTTGCCTGCCTCATTCGTCCATTTTGCTTTCTGTTTTCCCGTCCGGAGGACGCGCCGAAGGCGTTTGTAGCGAGGGATTTTAATCCCTCGAAAGAAAACGTAATTCACAACAAACGTTTCAATTCCGTTGCCTTGCGCATGCGGAGAATAACGGTCATAATATCCGCAGGAAGTGCGGAGAATGTCAGCCTATATCCACATGCTAGCCGCTTGGCCGACTTTCCGCTGGGATTCGGTGGCCCTGACCGCGCGCTTGGCTTCGGTACGCCATCAGCAAGGTCGGCTCCAGGGACGGATGGAGTCCCTGGGGTTTTCTCAGCGTAACGAAGCGGTACTAGCGACCTTGACCCAAGATGTCCTCAAGTCGAGTGAGATCGAGGGAGAGCTTCTCGATATCGAGCAGGTTCGCTCGTCACTGGCACGGCGTTTGGGAATGGATATCGGGGCGTTGGTACCAACAGATCGCGACGTTGATGGTGTGGTCGAGCTCATGCTAGATGCCACCCAGAACTATGCCCTGTCCCTCACCCAGGAGCGTCTCTTCCGCTGGCACGCGGCGCTCTTTCCCACGGGGTGGAGCGGGATGAGCCGGATCGAGGTAGGAGTATGGCGCACGGGACCCATGCGAGTGGTTTCTTGATTGCCTTGAGCGTGCTATAGTCGGAGCGGAGGCCACCCTCTCCCATGTGCGACTCAAGGCCCGATTCTGGGAGACGCTTCAGCACCAGCCCCTGAACGAGCGCCAGCGTGAGGTTATCAACCGGCTCCTCGATGGGTTTGAGGGTAAGCTTACGTCCTCGAAGTGGGCACAGCTCACCAAAACCTCACCAGATACAGCGCTTCGCGATATCACCGACTTGGTAGCACGCGGTATTCTCGTCCGCGATACCGCTGGGGGGCGCAGTACCCACTACTTGCTTGGGTTGTAGCGGCGGAGGTGCTTGATTAATAGCACGATTTGCTGCGTGAACCGTGGAACTTCGTAGCTCACCCTTCCGAGATTACCCGGGCTTTGTTCCCATCGGCGGCACCGATTTTAATCCGTGACGCAGGTTTTTGTGTATAATGCCCGCAATGTCACTGGGCACTGGCTCGTGGGCATTGGTCTCGTCTCTGGGAACCCACCCGTTCCCCACGATCTACGAAAGGTTACAGAATCATGATTTTACACCGTTCTCGCTTCTCGCTTCTCGCTTCTCGCTTCTCGCTTCTCGCTTCTCGCTTCTCGCTTCTCGCTTCTCGCTTCTCGCTGACACGCGGCACCCTCGCGGCACTC
>JANNDD010000245.1:0-2082 GCA_031387365.1 Armatimonas sp.
AAGACGGGGTCGGTGGAGCCGCCGCGCTTGAGGCGGGTGTAGGAGAGCTCAAAGGTCTGGTGTGGGCCGGTGGGCCACCCGATAAAGAGCCGCGTGCCGGTGCCGCGCCAGCCGTAGCTGCCGGTGGCGGCGCAGTGCATAGAGATTCTCGTTGTAGAGATGTAGCCCACTGCCGATTTTGACGGACGAGGACCAATAAGCATCGCCCACGGAAGTCGGATCTGACGAGCCAAACCCCGCCGTTCCGCCCATCTGCACCTGAACCTGTGCTGATGTGGGCAGGGCAAGTAGTGCTAGTGCTAGAGCTAATAGCGTAGATTTCACGTTCCCATTGTACAATGGGAACGTGAATACCGAGACGATCCGCGTACAGCTTAATTTTCCCCTTGCTGAGGCAACCAAGCCCATTATCTGGCACTTTGCTCACGACTGGAGCCTGAAGTTCTCCATCCGTAAGGCAAACATAGACTCTAAGATCGGTGGCTACACCGTGCTGGATCTGACCGGCACGCGGGAAAATATAGACGCTGCCCTAGAGTGGGCCGCCGCCGAGGGCATTGAAGTGCAAGTCGGTGGCGCGACGGGCGAGGACGAGTGGGTGATCGGCAGATGAGCCTGACACACCCTGACGAGCAGGAGTGCAGTGTCGGGCTGGTGACTAAAGAGAGTGTCCTACTCGGGGAGTTTGTCTGCGAGAACCGGCAGACACTCTCCGAGGTGACGGTCGCCTACGAGAAATACGGCGCGCTCAACGCCGCGAAAAACAATGTGATTCTGGTGCTTCACGGCATCACGGGCTCGTCGCACGCCGCCGGAAAATATGCCTGGGAGAACCGCTCACTGGGCTACTGGGACGGTTTCATCGGCCCTGAAAAAGTCTTCGACACGGAGAAATACTGCGTCATCGCGCCCAATGTGCTGGGCGGCTGCCGAGGTACCACCGGACCGTCATCGGTGAATCCACTCACGGGCAGGCCGTACGCCATGACCTTTCCGATTATCACAGTGCGTGACATGGTGCGGCTTCAGGCACGGTTTCTTAAGGAGCACTTCGATGTCACTGAGTTGGCAGTGGTGACGGGCGGTTCGATGGGGGGAATGCAGGCGCTGGAGTGGGCCGTGACCTACCCCGATCGTGTCCGCAACTGTATTCCTATCGCTACGAGTGCGCGTGTCGGGGCACGGAGCATCGCCTTCAATGAGTGTGCCCGCCGTGCCATTCTCCTCGACCCCAAGTGGCAGCGTGGTAGCTACTACGAAAGCCCCGACGGCGGCCCGGACTCTGGCTTGGCACTGGCTCGCATGATCGCCACCATCACCTTTTTAACCGATGCCACGATGCAGGACCTCTTTGGCCGCACGCGCACCACGCAAGAGGAAGAGTCCGCCTTCCGTCATGATCTGCACGCCCGCTTCGATATCGAGCGCTACCTGCACGACGAGGGCGAGAAGCTCGTTAAGCGCTTCGATGCCAATAGCTATTTATACTTATCGCGTGCCATTGATCTGCACGATGTCTCGCGCGGCTACCCGTCGCTGACCGATGCCCTGGCGCGCATCAAAGCCAAGTGCCTCGTGATCGGGATCTCCTCTGACGACCTTTTCCCCGTGCGAGAGACCCATGAGATGATCGAGCGGATGCAAAAACGCGGCGTGGATGCCACGAGCTTTATTGTGGACTCATCCTACGGCCACGATGCGTTTCTGGTGGAATACCGAAAAATGCTCTCGCCCCTCCGAGCATTTATGAATGGGATCAGACCTTAAACGTAAACCCAGTCTGGCCGAACTGGATCATGTCGCCGCTGGCGAGCGTTTCAGGTACATTGGCAGTGAGCTTGTTCCCATTAAGGCGTGTGCCATTGGTGCTGCCAATATCTATTACTTTGTACGTGCCGGTCTCGAAGACAATCTTGGCGTGGCTGCCGGAGACGAAAGAATCGCCGGTGAGCACAATGTCGTTGCCCGCTTTACGGCCCACGGTGGTGACGGTGGCCTTGAGCGTGTGGACTCCTGCCGGGCCTTCGAGACGTGCACCACTGACTGTTCCCCCAAGCGCGGCGATTGGGGCGCGGCCTGGGT
>JANNDD010000140.1:0-3596 GCA_031387365.1 Armatimonas sp.
GACATAGCCCGCCTCCTCCATTGTCACGCGGCTGTCTTTGGTGAGGCGCAGGGGAATACCGACGCGCTCTAGAATCCCTTTGTCAGAAAGCCAGTCGCAGGCCAGATCCAGGTGCTCGGCGTGCCAGTTGCGCTCAAAGTACGAGGAAAGCTCGCGAACCGAGCGGGGGCCGTCGGCAGCTTCGAGCCAGTCGAGAAGCGGCGAAAAGCAGAGTGCGATGCGCTCGGTGAGGTAGGCATCAATCAGCTCTAGCACTGTACCAAGAGCTTTCTCGGTCTTGGGGTTGTCGAGAACATCCGTGTAGACGCACCGAAAGAACTCCGGGTTGAGCTTCAGCGCCTGCTGGATCACCTCACGGCCCGGGTTCTGCCCCGCGGCGATCACCTCGACATAAGCAAGCTGGAGCGCGGTCTGGAGCAGATAGAACGCCGTGTAGTGAAAGTCGCGCTTCACTTTGTGCCATTTTTCCGCCTTGGTCAAGACCGGCAGGCAGGCTGTGGCGGTGCGCAGAAGCTGTGCCTGCTTATCGCGCTCACCCAGTGGCCCCGCGTTCTCCCAGAGCAGCGCGAGCGACTCATCTTTGGTGAAGAGCAAGCGACTGCGAGGCAACACCGAGCTAAAGAACGAGCCCATCAGCGCCCCCTCCAGCTCTTTGCGAAACGCCGAGCGGGTCATCAGCGAGGCATGCACCGAGATGCCTTCCTCTAGGAGAGTGAAGCTCGCCCCTTTCACCGACTCTTCGCCAATAATAATCAGGTCAATATCGGACTTCTCCCAGACTTCATCGTAGGCCAGGGAGCCAAAGAGAACGGCTGCCAGCACGCACCTATCGCGCTGGAGCTTTTCCGAAAGAGTGGCAATCGCCGCTTCGTAGCGCTCGCGAGTGGTCATGAACATAAGTTTACCACAGAGGCAACTCGCTCACGAAGGCGAGACCGTGTTCTGAGGTGCTCCCCCCAGAAAGGCACGGATGTTATCGGCGGTGGTCTGGCGGATGCGGCCCACGCCGCCGGTGGTGTGGTAGGCCATGTGCGGCGTGAGGATGAGGCTGGGAAAGCGGGCCAGGTAGCCCGGCGCGATCTCCGCGATGCGCTCCTCATCCTCTAGCACATCGAGGCCCGCCCCGGAGAGCTGGCCCGAATCGAGGGCAGCGAGAACGGCACGGGTATCCACGACGCCGCCGCGTGCCGTGTTGATCAGCACTGCGCCACGCCGCAGTTTTGCCAGCTCAGCCGCGCCGATTAAGTGATGAGTGCTAGCAGTGAGTGGCACGTGGAGCGTGAGAAGATCGGCACGGGACAGCAATTCATCTCGACTAACATACGAATAACCAATGCGCATGGCTTCGTCGGGGAGCGGCGCGATGTCATGGGCGAGCACGTTCATTCCAAATCCTACCCCAATCTGTGCTGCGCGTCGCCCGATACGCCCTGTGCCGATAATGCCTAGTGTCTGCCCAAAGAGATCAAAACCACGCTGACTCCCAAAGGGAAAGCGCCCCTCCTCTGCATCTTTGAGGCTGTGGCGCAGGCCGCGCTGCACCATGAGCATTAATGCAAAGGCGAACTCCGCCACCGTGTGATCACCGTAGTGCGGCACATTGCAGACCGTAATGCCGCGCGCATGCGCCGCCACGAGATCAATGTGCTCAAATCCGGTGGAGCGCGTCGCGATGAGCTTCACTCCAGGCAAGCTATCTAGAAGCTGTGCCGTAATGAAATCACGCGACGTGACACACAAAACCGGTGCATCCGCAGTGAGCTTAGAGGTCAGCTCAAACTCAGGGAGAAGCCGTACTAGCTCGTCATATTCTTCGTGCTCATAGGCATAAGCGGCGGTGACAACAATTTGCATGGTAGGATTTTACCGTCATGCGCACTATTCTCCTTCTCTTAGGACAGCTCTGGAGCTTGCCCAATACGCTCATTGGGCTGTTTTTCGGGCTGGGTGGAAGCTATTCCTGGGACGGCGCTAACCGGGTAGTGGTTGTGCACGGCGGCTGGATCGCTCAGAGCTTTGGGCGACGCTACTTTTCGGGGATGTGCATCGGCGATGTGGTACTCTGCTCACAGAAGCTCTCGGAGAGGATCTACCAGCACGAACTGGTTCATGCCCTTCAGGGGCGGATTCTAGGGCCGCTGTATCTGCCACTGACATTGCTTTGCTACGCGTGGGGCTATCTGATCTTCCCTCAAAACGGCCATGATGCCAGCCCACTAGAGGTCTGGGCGGATATCACCTCGGGCAATGCACAGAGCAATGCTTATCTTCAGCGCAGAATATAGCTTGCGGTATGCCCCTGTCTCGGGCAAAATAAGAAAATTCGAGGGGGAGGCTGAGACTTATGGTTGTCTGTCGCCACTGTGGCACAGCAAATCAACCAGGGAAAGTCAAGTGCAGCAAGTGTCTGCGAAACTTGATTGACCCCGGTATGATCGGCAAGATTCCGTGTGTCAATCATGCGAACCGTGAAGCGACAACAAGCTGCAATGCCTGTGGCTCACGGCTATGTGATCGCTGCGCGTATTTACTAAGTGAGATTTCGTTCTGTGAGGGCTGTGCGCCCGAGGGAGCTATCTCCCACGAGCACGACGAAGACTACGAGGCGGTTCCCGTGGTGCATGTGGGGAGTGAGGACGCCCCGCGTGCCTCTATGGGTGCCCGTGCGCTGGCCTTTCTGATAGACGGTGCGCTCACGCTAGCGTTTGCGGGCGTGCTGGCAGTGTTTCTAGCGGCGGGGTCGGGTGGGACACTTTATATCAGTACCTACGCCTACCTGAGCGATGTCCATCAGCCCACCTTCTGGGTCTTCTGGCTACTGCTTCCTGCTGCCACACTGACCTACCACACACTCACAATCGGGATGAGCGGCCAGACAGTTGGCAAGCGTGTCGCGGACATTATCGTGCTGGAGGAAGACGGCACAATTATCACCACGCAACAGGCACTGAGCCGCGCATTTGTCCAGCACTTCTCCTTACTGTTCCTAGGGCTGGGCTATCTCTGGGCACTCTGGGACAAGAACAATGAGACATGGCACGATAAACTATCTAAGACAGTAACCTACCGCTACCAAGACACGACTTAGTCCAGGAGACATCATGGCCGACGAGACCACTGCCGAGTTTGACACCGAGGAGCTTGCCCGAGGCTGGGCACAGCTTGCGGACCGTCGGCCCACCCACCACACTGAGCTTGCCTTCGCCGCACGCACCGACATAGGCCGCGTCCGGGAGAACAACGAGGACAAGTTTGATTTCTTCCTCCCCGATGACGCCCCTACTCAGGCCGTCCGTGGCAGGCTCTGGGCCATCGCAGATGGAATGGGCGGACACAGCGCCGGGCAAGTGGCGTCTGAGGCGGGACTCAAGACTGTCATTCGCTCTTACTTTGCAGAGCCTGTTGTGGGGGAGGTGGGCGAGGCGCTCCAGCAGTCCCTACGCGATGCCAATGCACTCATCACCCAGGCTGCGATCAACATGGGCGCAAAAAACGGCATGGGAACTACCATGGTGGTCGCCATCGTCTTAAATGATATGCTCACCCTTGCCCATGTCGGAGACTCGCGTGCCTACTTGCTACGCGAGGGCGAGCGC
>JANNDD010000142.1:0-4435 GCA_031387365.1 Armatimonas sp.
CCCTCGGGGCGCTCGGTTGTCAGCCGCAGAATCAGCACGGGTTTTCCCAGCCCGGGCGCTTCTTCCTGCGCCCCGCCCGAGTCGGTGAGGAGGAAGTGGCTGGCCTTCATCACGTGCACAAATGGGAAGTAGTCCAGCGGCTCCGTGAGCAAGATCCGGTCGTGGTTCGCGAGTAGCGGCATGACCACTTCACGCACGACGGGGTTGCGGTGCATGGGGAAGACAACCCGGACATCAGGGAACTGCTCGACTAAGCGCCGGATCGCGCGGCAGGCGCTGGCCATCCGCTCGCCCCAGTTCTCGCGTCGGTGGGCGGTCACTAAAATAAGCCGCCCGGGCCGCGCCACAAACGCGGCGAGCGTGGGATCATCAAATGTGTAGGCGAGCTGTGAGACCGTGTGCAGAGCGTCCACCACAGTATTGCCCGTCACTCGAATGGTGTCCGGGGCAATGCCTTCGCGGAGCAAGTTCTCGCGCGAGAGCTCCGTGGGGGCGTAGTGGAAGTTCGTGAGGCGCGTGGTCAGCCGCCGGTTCATCTCCTCCGGGAAGGGATCGAACTTGTCGTCGGTGCGAAGGCCCGCTTCCACATGACCGAAGTCGGCTTGTGCATAGAACGCCGCCAGGCTTGCCGCAAAGGTGGTTGTCGTGTCGCCCTGCGCGATCACCAGCCTCGGCTTTTCTTTTTCGAGCACGGGCTCTAGCGCCATGAGCGCACGGCTAGTGAGCTCCGAGAGTGACTGGCCGGGCTTCATGAGCCCCAAGTCGTAGTCGGGCTTTAGATTAAAGACCGAGAGCACCTGATCTAGCATCTCGCGGTGCTGTCCCGTGGAGATGGCGACCGTCCGGATCTGCTCGGGGTAGCGAAGCAGCTCCCTGACCAGCGGGGCCATCTTGACGGCATCGGGACGTGTCCCAAAGATACAGGCGACTGTTAGCTTACTCAATGAACTAATTTCTCCCAGGTTTCGCGTGTCAGCTCGTAGCGGATGTAGAGGCGATTGCGTTCCTTGATGGTTCGCCACTCGCTCCCGATCTCACTCATGCCTATTTTTTCTAGCACACGCCGTGAACCCGTATTCTCATGGTCGGCAAAAGCGACCAGTTTCTGCCGCTTCAGCTCCTCAAAAACATAGTCGCGGCTCAGCACGGCGGCTTCGGTCATGATGCCCTTGCTCCAGAACTCTTGTGCGAGGATATAGCCTAGCTCGACATGCCTGTCACGGGCAAGGAGCTGCATAATATCCGTGGATCCAATCACCGTGCTGGTCGCTTTCCAGACAATGGAGAACGCCAGCGACTCGCCATTGCGCCGACGTTCGCGTTGTTGCTCCAGAAACGCTTGGACTCCCCGCAGCTCGGAGGCGGGCTGCCAGGGAAGAAAATGCACGACCTTGGGATCTGCGACAAAGACGAACATGTCCTGGGCATCGCTGAGCTCCACGGGACGCAAGAGAACACGCTCCCCAACCAGCTCGATCGCGGGAAGCGGGGTATCTTTTTGGGGTCTCCGAAACGAGAGCCGGGAGAGCAGTGCCTGCATACTTGCTCATTCTACGGCTTTCGGCCCCACCAGACCAATAAAAGTGCGATCAGGCAGGTTGCGAAAGTGAGGCCGTAGATCGCCCAGACCGCTTGCTTGACCGTAAGGCCACGCTCCGTAAGCCGGTGGTGGATGTGGGTATTGTCTGCCTCGGTGAGCTTCTTTCCCTGCGCTTTCCGTCGCCCCATGACATAGATCCCATCAAAAACGGGAACCCCTAGCACGATCAGTGGCAGGAAAACGGCTGCCGCGACAGGGACTTTGAACGCTCCGACCACCGCTAGCATGGAGAGCATGAACCCCAGAAAGTACGAGCCCACGGTGCCCATGAAAATGGAAGCCGGGTTGAAGTTATAGCGCAGGAAGCCAATCGCTGCTCCAAATGTGGCGGCAGCGAGTAGCGCGACCGTCGGCTCGGGGGTGCGCGAGAACGCTGCCATCAGTCCCATCGTCATTGCCGCAATCGCACTAACTCCCGCCGCAAGCCCATCGAGCCCATCGAGGAAATCAAACGTCTTAGTCGCTCCGAAAACCCAGAACATGGTCAAGGGGATTGAGAACCAGCCTAGCGAGAGATAGGGGCCGATATGGAGGAGGTTTGGGAAGGGGTTGGTCACTCCCTCGATTCGTGCGCCGAAGATCGCCGCAACAAACCCCGCAAAAAGTAGCCCTAGTGCCTGAAGCTTGGGGGAGAGTCCCAGGCTCTTGCCTTCGGCATCTTTAGGCCCGATGGTTGTCAAATCATCCAGCGCCCCAATGAAAGAGACGATCAGAGCACCTAGCAGAATGCCCAAGATGGGGTGAGTGGGGATACCAAAGAGCGGCTGGACATGGGGCCGGGTATCACTCACGATAGGGCTGGGGAGGTTGCCAAAGAGACGCAGTCCCACAAAGGCGGCAAAGAACCCCACGACCATCGCGATTCCCCCCCAGGACGCGGTGACTTTACTGTGGACATCGCGTGCACGGGGAATCTTGATTGCCTTTACCTGGAAGGCAAGTTTCCTAACTGTGGGGGTAAGGAGGACGGTAACAGCACTGGCGAGCAGGGTTCCGTATGCCATTGGACCAAGGAGATTCATCTACCGCAATAATACCGCGTCCCAGCCCTCGGCGTTACGCTGAGGGGGCTCTGGCAGGCAAACTATTTCCACGCCTGCCGCCTCCAGAACCTCACGCGCCCAGCCCTCGGGGCCGTCGCCAAAGAACACGACCCGTACAATGCCCGCTCCGACGATCATACGCGCACAGACATGGCACGGACGGCACGTCGTGTACATCGTCGCACTTTTGGTGTGAACGCCATGAAGCGCCGCCTGCGCAATTGCATTTTGCTCGGCGTGCAGCGTGCGGATACAGCGCCCATCTTCCAGCAAACACCCGACTTCGGTGCAGTGCGGCTGCCCTGGCGGCGAGCCATTGTAGCCCGTCGTGAGAATACGCCGATCCCGCACGATCACCGCCCCGACATGCCGACGCTCACACGTGGAGCGCGTCGCCACCTCACGGGCAATGCTCAGAAAATACTCATCCCACGACGGTCTCATCGTTTCCTCCGCCGATTGAAATCGGCGTCTGCAATGGCACTGCGTGCCGCAAAGCCTGTTCCAGGCTACCTAGACTCCAGCCCGGCACGGGCTTCGCGGCGGAACGCCATTGCAGACGCCCAATTCCATTGGGCGGCTTACCCCCACGCCGGAAATCTATTGCAGAGGGCCTTAACTTCCTCGCGGATTCCCGCGATTAAGGCATCATCGTGGCGCTGCTCTAGGGCACGGTTGATCAGCTCTGCGATAATTGGCATCTCAGTCTCGGTCATGCCGCGCGTGGTGACGGCAGGCGTTCCGAGGCGCAGGCCGCTGGTCTTGAACGGGGGATTAGGGTCGTTGGGAATAGCGTTTTTATTGGCCGTGATTCCGGCTAAGTCCAAGACTTCCTGCGCGCGCTTGCCGTTGAGCTTCTTGGCACGCAGGTCCACGAGCATCAGGTGGTTGTCGGTGCCACCCGAAACAAGCCGGAAACCGTGGCTGACAACGGCCTCGGCGAGGGCCTTGGCGTTCTTGCGAATCTGCGCCTGGTAGGTAGCAAAGCTCGGATCCATCGCCTCTTTGAAGCAGACAGCTTTTCCGGCAATCACGTGCATTAGGGGTCCGCCCTGCATTCCGGGGAAGACTGCCATGTTGAGCAGGTCGGAGAGCAGGCGCGTCTCGCCCTTGGCGTTCTTGATGCCCAGAGGGTTCTCGGTGTCTTTTCCCGCGAGTATTAATCCGCCGCGCGGACCGCGCAGCGTTTTATGCGTCGTCGTCGTCACCACATGCGCATGGGGCAGCGGCGACGGGTGCTCGCCGCCCGCGACTAGCCCGGCGATATGGGCCATGTCTACCCAGAACGCCGCTCCGATCTCATCGGCGATCTCGCGCAGGATCTTCCAGTCAATCACGCGCGGGTAGACGGTTGCGCCGCCTAAAATCATCTTGGGCTTGTGTTTCTTGGCAAGATCGCGAATCTGGTCGTAGTCGAGCGTCTCTTCGGCGTTGAGGCCGTAGGCGATGGGTTCGTAGATAAAGCCAGAGAAGTTCACGGGGGAGCCGTGGGTTAAGTGGCCGCCTTGTGCCAAGTCCATCGCGAGGAACTTATCGCCGGGATTGAGCAGCGCAAAGAACACGGCCATGTTGGCGTTGGCCCCGGAGTGTGGCTGGACATTGGCGTACTCGGCCCCAAAGAGCTTACACGCACGCTCGATGGCAAGATTCTCGACCACGTCCACGTGCTCACAGCCGCCGTAGTAGCGCCGTCCGGGGTAGCCCTCGGCGTACGTATTGGTCAGGCTGGAGCCCTGGGCCTCACGCACAGCGCGGGAGACAATGTTCTCGCTGGCGATCAGCTCTAGCTTGT
>JANNDD010000295.1:0-15638 GCA_031387365.1 Armatimonas sp.
CCCGTGACGCAGCAGCAGCCCAGCCAGATCGTGGATGTGGTGATGGCCATGGACGAAGGCACGCGCCTCCAAGTCCTTGCGCCGATTATTCGGGGCCGTAAGGGCGAGTACAAGAAGGAGCTGGAGGAGCTTAAAAAAGAGGGCTTCGCGCGTGTCCGAGTGGACGGCACGGTCTATGACTTAGAGAGTGTCCCCGCGCTCGACCGTTACAAGCAGCACGATATTGATATCGTCGTGGATCGTATTGTGGTCAAGCCCGGCGTCGAGAAACGCGTCGCCGATTCGGTGGAGACGGCGCTGAAGCGCTCCAAGGGCTTGGTCGGGGTAGAAATAGTCGGGGGCGAGGAGCAGCTTTTCTCCGAGAACTTCGCGTGCACGGCCTGCGGCATCTCGCTGCCAGAGATCGAGCCCCGCACGTTTTCATTTAACTCCCCGTTTGGTGCCTGCGAGACCTGCCACGGCCTCGGCACCCAGTCCGAGTTTGATCCCGAGCTCATCGCACCCGACCGCGAGATGAGTATCGGGCAGGGCGCGATTAAGTATTTTGTTTATAAGTCTGGGAAGGAGATCATGAGCGAGGGACGCACCGCACTCTTTGCTGCCGTCGCCAAAAAACTTGGCTTCACGATGGATACCCCCGTCAAGAACCTCACCGACGCGCAGCTTGAGCCGCTCTTTAAGGGCATCAAGGGCAACGTCACCATGGAGTCCAAGAACCGCTTTGGGCGCACACGGCACTTCGACACGGACTTTCCCGGAATCATCGCGATCATGGAGCGCCACTGGAGCGAGACGACCTCCGATTACATCAAGCAGGACTTAGAGCAGTACCGGCGTATCAACCCGTGCCCGGCGTGCAAGGGGCAGCGCCTCAAGCCCGCCGCACTGGGCGTCTTGTTTGGGGGCAAGAACATCTCCGAGATCACGGCCTACTCCATTGCCGCTGCTGTCACCTTTGTCGAGAGCCTGACCCTGACCGAGCGCGAGAGACTTATCGCCCGGCAAATTCTCAAAGAGATCGGGGCACGGCTGGGTTTCCTAAAAAATGTCGGGCTGGGCTACCTGACGCTCGACCGGGCGGCGGGCTCGCTCTCGGGCGGCGAGGCACAGCGCATTCGGCTCGCCACGCAGATCGGCTCCGGTCTGATGGGCGTTCTCTATATCCTCGATGAGCCGAGTATCGGCCTGCACCAGCGCGACAACTCACGATTGATTGAGACGTTGATTCGGCTTCGCGACCTTGGCAACACGATTCTGGTGGTCGAGCACGATGAAGAGACGATGGAAGCCGCCGACTGGCTGATTGATATTGGGCCGGGCGCGGGAATTCACGGTGGCTACGTCGTGGCGCAAGGCCCGCCCAGTGTGGTGAAAGAGTCGCCGGACTCCATCACGGGGGCCTATCTCTCGGGCCGCAGGAAGATCCAGCCGCCCGCCGAGCGACGCAAGGGTGACGGGCGCTTTCTGACCATCGTTGGCGCGCGGGGCAACAACCTCAAGAATGTCACGGCGCAGATTCCGCTAGGCACGATGACCGTGATTACCGGCGTTTCGGGATCGGGCAAGTCCACGCTCATTCAGGACACGCTCTACCCACGCCTGATGAACGAGATCTACCGCTCGCACATGGTGCCCTCGCCGCACACGGGGATCAATGGGATTGAGTTTTTAGAGAAAGTCATTGACATTGACCAGTCCCCGATTGGCCGCACGCCGCGCTCGAACCCTGCGACCTACACGGGCACTTTTGATCTCATCCGCGATCTCTTCGCCGCCACCCCCGAGGCAAAAGTACGCGGCTACGGCCCCGGCAGATTTAGCTTCAACGTGAAAGGCGGGCGCTGCGAGGCATGCCAGGGCGACGGCATCCTCAAAATAGAAATGCACTTCCTGCCCGATGTCTACGTCCCGTGCGAGATCTGCAAGGGCGCTCGCTACAGCCGCGAGACGCTGCAAGTGACGTATAAAGGCAAGAACATCAGCGACGTGCTCAATATGTCCGTCGGTGAGGCCGTCGAGTTCTTCGAGGCCGTCCCGCGCATCGCCCGAAAAGTCAAAACCATCGCCGATGTGGGCCTGGACTACATCAAGCTCGGCCAGCCCGCCACCACGCTCTCCGGCGGCGAGGCCCAGCGCGTCAAGCTCGCCACCGAGCTCTCCAAGCGCAGCCACGCCGCGACGATCTATATCCTCGACGAGCCCACCACCGGCCTGCACTTCGCCGACATCGAAAAGCTCCTCACCCTCCTTCAGCGCCTGGTAGACGCTGGAGCCACCGTCTTAGTGATCGAGCACAACCTCGATGTCATCAAGTGCGCCGACTGGGTGCTCGACCTCGGCCCCGAAGGCGGCGACGGTGGCGGTGTCATCGTCGCCACCGGAACACCCGAAGATATTGCAAAATGTGAAGCCAGCCACACCGGGCGCTACTTGAAGAAAATACTGTAGAGTGTTGCTATGGCAAAAGTTCTAGTGACGGGAGCGTCGGGTGTGGCGGGGCGGGAGACAACGCGGCAGCTTCTGGCAGCGGGCTACGAGGTGCGGATGGCGGATGTGGGTGCGCCGCCCAAAGATGCGGGTTTTGCGGGCGTTGAGTTTATGCGCTGCGACACGCGCTCACCGCAGGATGTGGAGGCGGCGGTTGCGGGCTGCGATGGCGTGGTGCATCTGGCGGCGTGGCACTGTGGGCATGTCCCGCCGGTGAGCGATGCGACGATCTTCGCGGTGAACGTGGACGGGACATTTTATGTTCTAGAGGCGTGCGTGAAGTTTGGCGTCAAGACAGTCGCGTATGCGTCCTCGATGGCCTACGGGCACGGCGGGGTCTACTCGGTTACCAAAGTGATTGGTGAGGATTTGTGCCGGACGTGGCACCACCGAACCGGCAGACCGATCACTCTGCTGCGCTACCACGACTTTGTGCCCAAGCCCTATCTGGCGTTTGGCGAGAAGCTACTGCGCAACGGGGTGGATGCGCGGGATGTGGCGGCATCGAATGTGGCGTCTATTACGCGCGGGCTGGAAGGCGGCTTTGGGGTGTTGCGCTCCGTGATCCACACGAACCACGGGATGCCCGCCGAGGTGGTGGGGGATTTCAAGACGCACGGGCTGGCGTGGTGCGAGGCGCAGGTGCCGGGTAGCAGCGCCCTGATCGCAAAGTACGGCGTCACCTTCCCGGATCGAGTCGAGCAGCACGACATGAGCGAGGCGGCCAGTGTGCTAGGGTGGACTCCCAAGATCAGCTTCGTCACCTTCCTCCAAGACTTCACCGAGCGTGAGGCACGCGGCGAGGACATTCCCTCACTCTGGGCGCCGGGGCAGCTAGGGGAGGGGTAGCTTATTGAGAACGGCGAGTGCCTCGTTTAAGGAACGGTCGGAGGCATCGAAGACGATGCTCTCGGGCCGTTTTTTCTCTCGGATGACCTCGTGCCACTGGGCGAGAAAGTTACCCAGGCTATTGGGCTGCAACGATGTAGGAACCCTAAGGCGGCGCTGGGTAGGGGAGAAGCTGCGGGTATCGCGGCTCAGGCGGGTGAGTAAAATGCCGGGAGAGGCGGTCTTGAGCGCGGAGAGCAGGCTGTCGGCGAAGGCATCGGCAGCGCCCTGGCGTACCCGATGGAACGGCTCCCAGAGCCCGTGCGAGGGGCCGTACCACTCCGAAATGGGCGTGGAGACACGACTAAAGCTGATAAAGCTCACCATCTGTAAGGGGAACTGAAGCGAACTACTCGAAAGCTGGGCATCGGTGAGGTCCACGGGGTCGGCACCTTGCTGGCGCAGGCAGGCGAGGCGCAGGTTCTCGCTGTAGCCCAGAATGTCTTTCCAGTTCGCCCCGTCGCGCTGGTAGCCGGTCGGGTAGAGGTCAGTAAGCACGAGCCCAGCCAGCCCGGGCGTTGCGGCAAGTGCTTTGAGGCGTGGCAGGACGGCGGCCTGGCTCTCCAGAACATCCGGGCGCAGGTAGATCGGGGAGCGTTTTGTTTCTACCGTCGTCTCGGTTCCCATGGGCGCACGCAGGGGCCGCACGAGGGCCTGCACGGTCAGTCCCTCTGCCTTGCCCGCTGCTACCGCTGCTGCCAAAAGCCCTGCATCATCTAGCCCCACTTGAACCCAGAGCGCCGTAAATCCCTGGTTTTTTGCCGTAGTGACCGCGAGCTGCGCCTCGCTCTCGCTCTGAATCGCGACGGCGAGCGTGCGCGGGGGGCTGACTTTTGGGGCCGCAGGAAGCTCCGAGGGAGTGCGGGAACGAAAGCCCGCCCCGAGCCAGCGCACCGGAATGGGATCGTAGCCAGGAACGAGTAGCTCCAGCTCGGTTTGGGGGGAATAGAGAATCTTCTCGGTATTGAGGGGCGCACGGTTCGGGTCGCCGTTGTTGTTACTATGGTACGCGGCGATCTGCTTGTCCACTTGCGCCCGCAGGGTGGGTGAGAGCTCGCTCATCCGTACAGCCAAGGGGCCGGGCTGCCCGTCTTTCTCCTGGCGAGCGAGTCGCTCCGCGAGGGCCGCATCGGGGCGGTTCGGGTCATCGTCGCTCCACCGGAGATAAGTTGCTTGCAGTGTGGCGGCGGCTCCGGTTCCCTCACGCGCCCAGTCAAGCTCGGCCTGCGCCGTGCTTAACCAGTCCTGAATACGGCCCATGCGGATCGCCAGTGGGACTAAGTCGTCGGTGAGGACGAAGCCTGGCCCCACTTTGCGCCAGGTTCCTGTCAGGCAGCGTGCCAGTGCCTGGGAAATATCCCCCGCACGGGCGCTCGTCCCCCGCAGATGCAGCGTACGATGGGCATAGCGCGGGTCGCAGAACAGCTCCAGATTTGTCGCCTCGGCGCAGCGCGTCACCAGCTCCCCGACTGTCTTGACTCCGATCAGCGACACCGTGGCATCGAGCAGGGGGCTGGCGAAGTCAAGCTGCCCCGGCTTAGAGCTATTGTTTCGTGGCGCAGTAAACGTTGCTCCAAACGTCCCACTACTACTGCTCATTCTAGAAAGATCGTTGATATCGAAAGACTGCCTGATGTTTTGCGAGAGAGTAACCCCAGGAATCTCTGTGAGGCTCGTGACAAAATTCAGTGTCTGTGTTGGTTGCCGTATTAAGATGTCTGTAGCTTCTGCTTGGGAGAACCCGAGTTGGATATTGGCGGGCACGACGAAAGAGTCTCCAGAAAGCCGTGCGCCAGAGAGGAAGATTTGCTTAGGTCCTAGCTCCCACCTTGGTTTTGTGGGTTCGGTGCTGGCGACCGAGATGGCGGCACCATCGCTGTTGGTGAAGTGGTAGGCGAACTTGCGCGAGAGGCGCAGGCGGGTTTGCTGGCGAAGGGGATCTTGAATCTGCGCCATCTCGCCGTTTCGGCGGAGCGTCAGAGGCGCGGGCAGAAGTGCGAGAAAGAGCGTGCGCTGGTCGCGACCCAGATCCGCGAGTCCTAGCCCGGTGTGGCTACAGAGCTTTTCCCACTGCTGCTCACTGAGGCTTGCCTGGAGAATCCCGAACTTCTCGGGATCACCCAGGCTGGAGTACAAATCCGGGGTGGGTAGCTTTTCCCAGAGCAGCTCCGTGCGCTGTTTGGGAGCAAGGCCCGTGAGCGAGCCAAAGTTAACCGGCTGGAGAGATTTTTCATCGCCAGGCAGGACGATAAGCAGCGGCCCACGTGTCTCGGGGTTCCAGGCGACGCTTCCAGGAAACGCAAGCGGTGGGTGGGGGGGCTGAGGCTGCGCCTGTGCAGTCCGTGCAACGGGCGTGGCAAGAATGAGTATCATGATTGCTGGTTCTCCTCCCACAAATGTGGGGCGCTTCCATGCTGGATAGAGACCACCTTGAGCGTCTCTGGAATACGATCTCCATCGCCGTCAATGAGCCAAAAGAAGACATACCAGACACCGATCGAAGAGAAACGCGATCGCTTTCGATGGCTGCTGGAATGCGCCGACAAAGATCTGCCAGACACTGTTCATAAGCATCCGTGAAGCGTAGCGCCGCCTCGTCGGAGAGCTTGTCCAGTATGCTAAGAATTCGCTCTCTCGCCTCCTCAGAGGCTTCTAGTGAGAGCGGATAGCTCATGCTGCGTTCCCACGTGCCTGCTGTCGTTGATGGATAAACTCTCTCATCTCAACGACATGAGCAGCGCCTTCATGGACTCGCCCCGCATCAATGTCGGCAGCACCTCTTCGCAGTGATTCGATGTCCTCGGCTGTAAGCAGGAAGTCTTCTTCATCTCGCTGTTGGTCTTCGTTTTCGTCTTCATCAAAGGCAAGTAGCAAAAGCCTTCTTGCCCTCTCCATATCATTTGGTGTGGATTCTAGGCGTAACTTCAGTCGCTCTGGAATGAAGTCAATTGTAACTGCACTCATAATTTCTCCTCTCTTCCCCCGACTCCGCCGTGCTGGATTTGCTTCGTTATTTTACCGCGATATAATTTGTTATGGAATCGCAACACGGGGGACGTATCGCTGAGGTTCCGCTCTTTCCGCTGGACCTGGTTCTTTTTCCGCAGATGGTCGTGCCGCTGCATATTTTTGAGATGCGCTACCGCCTGATGATCCAGCGCTGCCTGAAGGAGAATCTCCCCTTTGGCATTGTCTTGATGACCAGCAACGACGAAGCCACGAAGACGGTCGCGACGGCTCAGGTGGGGTGTCTTGCGCGGATTGTGGAGTCGGAGCCCTTGCCGGATGGTCGGTTTCGGGTGGAGGTGGTCGGGACGGAGCGGTTTCGTTTGCTCGATACCCACGACAACCATCCGTATCGCAGCGGCCTGATTGAGTATGTCCACGATGAGCCTGCCGCCGAGGGAGACTGGGAGCCGCTGGTCGAGTCCGTCAAGGATGCCCTCAAGGACTATCTCACTCGTCAGCTAGCCCGTGCCGGAAAACGGGTCGCGGGGTTTCGTCTTCCTGATGCGCCGGAGCTTCTCTCTTTTACGGCTGCGTGCGTGCTGCCAATCGCCAATGAGGATAAGCAGGCTCTCCTAGAACTGACGGATATTCCCTCGCGGCTGCTCTCCGCCCGTGATGTGTTGCGCCGCGCTGCGCTTCATCTCGACCAGGAGACCAACCCACTTCGTGAGTCGTCGCGCTGGGAGCCTCTCACCGCGGAGCGATTCCGTCGCTACCGGTGTTCCAACTGAGCGGGACGCAGGCTGAGTAGGCCCCCCGCACCGAGCAGCACCAAGCCGCCCAAGAGGCCCGCATGGCTCAGAAGACTCAGCGGGGTTCGGGTTCGCGGCTCGCGCTTCCAGCGGCGGACAGTGGGGAGCAGCTCGCGTGGAGGGAAAGTGCCCGCTTGGACAACCAGCCCGAGGCCACAGCAAGCCGCCAGCGCCACACCTGTCCGCCGGGAGAGCGTCGGCCAGCGCAACCGAGCGTTCCAGAGTAGCATGATCGCGAGCAGAAGTCCCAAAAAGGCCACGCCGCCCGTTAGCCAGTGAAAGCGCAGTGCCAGATAGAGCGCTCGCAGACCGATCAGCGCCGCAATGAATCCCAGAGTCAAGAGCACGGGCCGGGGCAGGTGGCGGAGCAGGGCAGTGAGTAGCAGCAAAGCCAGTAATACGACACAGAGAACACAGACGGTCGCAGTAAGCCGGGCGAGTAGAGTCGCCTCGCCGACGTGCACCAGCGCGGCACCGAGTCCACCCGCAAGAAAGAACGCAAGAAGCGCAGCACGGTTCATACTACTTTGTACGGCAAAGTTAATGCGAAACGTTCCCGACGCTACGGCAGGGCTGTCACACCGCTCTGGTAGGAGACCACTTTGTAGGTCCGTCCTGCCAGGGGGAAAAACGCGGGAGCAAGCTCCGTGAGCCGGAAATCGTAAACACGCTTGCGGTTGAAGCCAAACTGATCCAGCAGTTCTCCGGTCGTGGAGTTGTAGGTGAACTGCCCAAAAGGCCCGTCTTTTTTAATGATCAAGGCTCCCAGATGACGGTAGATTCCCCCTTTGCGCGTGGTGTAGTTCGTACAGCCGACGCTGGGGTTCCCCCCGGAGGCATCTATGGCGAAGAGAGCGGCGTGGAGGGTGATGTTATCAATGTGTATTTTACTCTGGTCGTTTTCGACGATCCACATACGCCCGGTGATCAGGCCGAAGACGCCGCAGAGAGGGTCTGCCTCCGTGGCGCTGGATTGCAAGTTACTCGCGTTTCCTGAGGCGAGGCGCTGGTAGATAATCCCCCCATTAATTTGGGTGCGTCGGTTTTCTGGAGTGGCAATCGTGATGCGGGTCACGGAGTCTGCGCTGACATTGTTGGCGACAGCTCCCGCGAGGCCGCCCGTCTGGGTTGTCTGGTCTCCTATGTCGCCATTCACATAGACAAGGCCGTTGGTGACTCCCGTGTAGCTCTCGGTCGCCGTCAGGGACTCCGTTTTTGATTTAGGTGTTGCGTAGCGCTCCACGAGTGTCTGGTTGGTGAGGTGGTTTAGAGTGACGACGGTACGCAAGGCAGTGGTGCCGCTGGTCTGGTAAAACGTCAGCACCTGATTGACATTATCTATGCCGGATGTGCTAAGTGTTAGCTGTGTCACGGAACCCTCAACAAAGATGCCACCAACGGTTGCGCTACCCGCTGAGGGAACCAATAGGCCGGGTGTCGCAGGCGCGGTGGCTCCCCCGAGAGCGTCCTTCTGCAACGTACTGGTATTGGTTGGGAACGGTATTAAGGGAGCATTGAACTTAGGGGCTGTACCCGAAGTCGCAACAAACTGCCAGTCACCGAGCGCGGGCTCTTGTTTGGTTACTAGCCCTTTCATCCACACGATCTGCGAGGGCGCTCCCGCGCAGGTGAAGTAGTTCGTGTCGGGATGGGTGAAGATAAGGTTCGTTGTGCCCCAGACAATCGTGTGCTTGGCGGCGGGGTTTACGGTGTCGGTGCCGGGCCGACGCATGTTCAGATGAACGGGCCCAGTGAAGATATGCATCCCCGCCATCCACACAAAACCATCGAGCGGCTCGTCGTAGAAGATGCCGTACTCCGCAAATCCTTTGGGGCGAACCACTAAGCGGCTGGAGTACGTACTCGTACCGCACTCACCCACGCACTGAATCGCGAAGACCTTCTGGCCCGTGGCGGGATCGTTGCCCGGATAGATTCGGACTCGAAGCAGGCTCGGTTTGGCTCGCCCCGACGCGTTTTCTCCCGTTGTCGGGGCTTGGCTAAGGGAGATCACATTGTAGCCTCGTTCCAGCGAAGCTCCGTAAAAATCACTGCCTACTTCCGAGGGCGCGAAAGGAAGACTTGCGCTATTGATATTATCTTGCTCTAGCATCCAGGAATACGTGATTCGCACACCCGTCTCGGCGAGGTTGCGTGCCGTCTGAGAGTCAGCCTGGAGCGCGATCTGCTGCAGCGATGCATCGGCGCTGGCACTCACCGCACTGGTTCGCCCCAGAGTTCCTAGCAAGATAATCCCCAGGATAAAGAAGAGGATCACCATCATACCCAGGAGCGCCATACCGCGCTGTGGCCGTCGCCGTGAAATCCGAACTGTCATATTCATGGGTGTACTCCGTCGTTTGGCAGTGCCCAGATCGGGAGAGCGGTACCGTCGTTGTTCAGCAAGGCGACAGTGGAGTCTGATGTTTCTAGTGTCGTACCTGAAGCTGCTCCCAGAGCGGAGCGCTCGTTGTTGTAGGAGTCTTTTTCTACGAGAAGCACGCGGTAGCGTAGAACACTGCCGTTTTGATCTCCTCGACGGAACGTTACTGCATCCCAGGTAGGGGACAGCTTGCGGTAGATTGCTGTTTTGCTGACGACGGCACCATTTTCATACGTCCACTGCCAGAGATACCCTCCGGTGCTCGGGGCTGGTGTGCCAGAGATATCACCCCGGTAGAGAAGCATTCCTCGGGTTTGTATCCGGCGGCCTGTGACTGCCAGCGTCTGAGTCTGCTTGGCGGAGGTTCTGAAAATTAGGTTTTGTGTGCTTGTCAGGCTGAGGAACACCGCAGTATTGAGGGTCTGTTTTCCCTGGCTCGACTGGTACGTCTCTGATTTTCCCAGGGATTTCTCCGGCCACACGGTGAGTGGATCGGCATCATCGGGGAGCTGCACTGCAGTGGCTTCCTCTAGGCGTTGGCGCATCCGATCTGTGCTCGATGAGCCGGTTCGTAGAGAGTGGCTTGTGGCCTGCATCCCTAGAGAAAGCCGCACCCCACCAATAAACAAGAGAATTGACCCCACGACTACCAGTGTCGCAATGACAGTGGCGACAAGAAGCTCTAGCATGGAGTGGGCCCGCGTGTACTTTCGCGGTTTGCTTATATTGTTCCTTTTGCTCACAGTGGGCTCCGGGGAATGAGAGTCGTTTCTGAGTAGCTATGGACAAGCCCTGTGGTATCCTTCCAAATCACTTCAGCCGTCACGCGGACAAGAGGGTACGTATCGCTACCGGCAACCGTTCGTTTCGAGGGGAGATAGGGGGCCATGTAGATACGGCCCCGTGGTGCCGACGTGGAAGTGCCAGAAAAGTACTGGCTGAGCTGATTGGATTGGGTGAACTCAAAGGTTGCACTGACTGCACCCTGTTCATTTTCGAGACGGGTCGGAGTCTTGGGCGTTCCATCCACGATCCCTGCGCCACTCTGGCCTAGGTCTGGCCCATTGAGCGCTGTGTAGCCCGCAGCCTGAACCTGACTCAGCTTGTTGGCAACCAGACTTCGTGCCACAAGAAAGCCCCCCGCCTGATGATTGGAGCGAGCGGATGCGCTCAGGGTGATAGCCACCATGATTCCCATTGCCACTAAAAGAACCATGCTGAGCAATACTTCCGTTAATGAAAAGCCTCGAAGACGATTACTCCTACTCACATTGGAGATTATTGGTCTACACTATAATTCGCAATAGAGTTGCCGACTGACTTTGTGCGTGGTACAATTCCCCCTTGGCGCAGT
Organism: Armatimonas sp.; assembly: GCA_031387365.1. Classification (GTDB taxonomy): domain Bacteria; phylum Armatimonadota; class Armatimonadia; order Armatimonadales; family Armatimonadaceae; genus Armatimonas. The sequence continues at coordinate 10,874 of JANNDD010000295.1, forward strand.
GTTACTGCGTCGGGAGAAAAATCAATCATGCCGAAGATGAAGAGCCACAAGAGCGCAGTCAAGCGATTTCATGGCACCGGCACGGGTAAGCTGATGCACCGGCACAGCAAGCGGCACCACTCGATGGTGAAAAAGAGCCCTCAGTGCCTTCGCCGTTTGTATGCCGAGTCCGTGCTGGATCCGGGTAAGGCTAAGGCGTTAGGTCGCCAGCTTCCCTACGGAGCCAACTTCTAAATCGTAGACCCTCACCGCCCGGAGAGACGCTTACAAAATGCGCCGGGTTGGTACACGGGAAGAAACAGCGGCAGCAAGAGCCGCGCCCGATAAGGAAAGAGTAAGATGCCTAGAGTCAAACGTGGCGTGATGACAAAGAAGCGCCACAATAAGATCATCAAGCAAGCGAAGGGCTATTTCAGCTCTCGCAAAAATGTATTCCAGACAGCCAATGAGGCTGTCGCCAAGGCCGGAAACTACGCGTACCGTGACCGTCGTGTCAAGAAACGTGATTTCCGTCGCCTGTGGATCGCCCGTATGAGTGCGGCCTGCCGCAACGGGGGGACGACCTACTCCGCGTTTATTCATGCGCTGGGTAAGGCGGAGATCTCCCTGGATCGCAAGGTTCTCTCGGACATGGCGATCAACGATCCCGGAGCGTTTACCGCCCTCATCAAGCAGGTGGGTCTCGCGGGCTAACCCCGCCTGTGGAGAATAATAAAAAAAGCCCGTGGCATCCGCCACGGGCTTTTTTCGTAATTGCCCCCCATCCCCCGTCCAACGGGGGGGATAATAGGAACATGACCGACGAACTAAGACAAGTAGAGGCGGAGGCGCTGGCGGCGATTGCTGCTGCGGGGACCACTGCCACGCTGGATGAGGCTGATATTGCCTATCTGGGCCGTAGAAATGGCAAACTCACTGGGATGATGCGTCAGCTTGGGAGCCTGCCCAATGACCAGAAGCCTGCTTTTGGCCAGGCGCTCAACGAGGCTAAAGCGCGGGTTGAGACCGCGCTCGCCGAGCGTAAGGCGCAGCTTGCTGCCGCCGAGCTTGCGGTTCGTGAGCAAGCCGAGGCGATTGACGTGACACTGCCCGGTCGCTCGCGTGTCCCCGGACGGCTGCACCCGCTCACGCGCACTTTTGCCGATGTCAAGCAGGTCTTTTTGGGGCTGGGTTTCACATTTGTAGATGGCCCCGATGTCGAGGACTATCTGTTTAACTTCGACTGGCTGAACTACCCGCAAGACCACCCGGCAATGGACGAACAAGACACGTTCTATGTCGAGGGCGGCGCACCGTCGGGGCAGCCTGGCGCGTGGCTCCTACGCACCCATAGTACCGGCTCGCTCCAGGGACGCACGCTCACCCACGCGCCTGAGGCCCCGTTTCGTATGGCGACCATGGGCCGCTGCTTTCGTCGTGACGCCATGGACGAGACCCACTCGCACACGTTTCATCAGATTGATGGCTTCTCTATTGCGGAAGGCATCTCGCTGGCTGATCTCAAAGGCGTACTCGCCGAGATCGCCCGTGGGCTCTTTGGCCCGGATGCCATTGTCAGGTTCCGCCCGGACTTCTTTCCCTTTGTTGAGCCGGGCGTGGAAGTCGCGGTCTGGTGGAACAACCGCTGGCTGGAGCTTGGTGGCGCGGGGCTGATCCACCCCAATATCCTAAAACGCGCGGGCTACGACACGGAAAAATACACCGGCTGGGCCTTTGGCCTCGGGCTAGACCGCATGCCCATGATCCGCTACGGCGTCAAAGACCTACGCCTTTTCCTCGACAACGACCTTCGATTTTTGGGGCAGTTCTAATATGAGAATTCCACTGAGTTGGCTAAATGACTACATCCCCGTTCCGGACGACGAGCAAGAATCCGTCGCCGATGCACTGACCATGGCGGGCCTGGAGGTCGAGGAGACGCTTCAAACGCCGTTTGGAGACGTCTGGTACACCAAGATCACTCCGAATCGCGGCGACTGGGCCAGTGTCTACGGCACCGCAAGAGAGCTTGCCGCCATCTACCCAAACAAGAAGCTGCAACCGCCCCATCCCCCCCGCTTGGCGGGGGAAGGGGGGGTAAGTATCCGCATCGACGACAGCGCAAACTGCCACCGGTTTCGCGCGACCGTGATCGCGGGCGTGAAGATCGGCCAAACCCCGCAGTGGATTCAGGATCGCCTAACCGCCGCGCTGGGCGATCGCTACCGGATGATCAACAATGTCGCAGATATTACGAACTACGTGATGCTTGAGCTGGGCCAGCCACTCCATGCCTTCGACTTAGACACGATCCCAAACGGCGAGATTGTCGTGCGGCAGGCGCTCCCGGGTGAAAAACTGGTGACCCTCGATGGTACGGAGCACGAGCTGCCGCTTGGCACTCTTTGTATCTGCGACAACGAACGCGCGATTTCGATTGCCGGGATCATGGGTGGCAAAGACACGGAGATCACGGCGGGGACGACCAATGTACTGCTTGAAACCGCGCACTTCGACCCGTTCTGCGTGCGGCGCACCGCCAAGAAAGTCGTTCGGAGCGAGGCGAGCTATCGGTTCGAGCGCTACGTGGATCCGAACTTAGTTGCCCTTGCAGGTGATCGTGCGGCGCAGCTCATTGTCGAGCACTGTGGCGGCGAGCTCGTTGGGGTCTCTGAAGCCATCGCGCAGCCAATTCCTAAACGGCGCTTTCTGGCGCGTTTGGATCGGGTTCGCGCACTGCTCGGTGTGGACGTGGATCGTGACGCGGCGATTGCGGCCCTCACACGCCTTGGTTTGGAAGTCGAGCAGTCGGCGGGGGCGCTAGATTGCCTCATTCCCACTTGGCGGCCTGACCTGACCATCGAGGATGATATCGCCGAGGAAGTGGGGCGGATCGCGCTAGGCTACGCCAATATCCCCGAAAAGATCTCCTGGCAGATCGGGCAGCGTGGGCAGGACTCACCACGTGCCGCGTTTATCATGCGCCTCAAAAACGCACTGGTGGCGCAAGGGCTCCAGGAAGTTATTACCCACTCGCTGGTCGCCGATGGCGGCCCAGGAGCGTTGCTTCTGCGAAATCCGATGGCCCCCGAGTATAGTCAGCTTCGAACCTCGCTGGTGCCCGGACACATCGCCATTGCCCAGCGTGCCGTGCGTGAAGGCATCCGCGATATCGCCCTCTTTGAGGTGGCTAGTGTGTACATTGGCTCCCCTGTTACCGGGGGCGGGGGGCGCTTAACCGAGCCCCTGCGTGTCTCTGGTTTGGTCGCGGGCTCGGGCAACCCGAACCTCTGGGCGATCAAGGGCGAGAGCTATCCGGCGGATTTCTACTTCGCCAAAGGCATTGTTGAGAGCCTGCTGGCCACTCTAGGTATCACAGCTTCGTATGTGGCGGACACGTCGCCGTTTACCCATCCGTATCGCACAGCCAGCGTCTTGGTCAACGGTCAGAATATTGGCATGGTCGGCGAGTTCTCGACGGCAGTAATCGAGGCCAACGACCTGCCCAAGCGCACCTGTGTTTTCGGTCTGGATGGGGAAGCACTTGCGCTACTCGCTCAGGAGACGAAAGTCGGCTTCTCCGCGCTGCCAGAGTTCGCCTCGGCAACGCGGGATATTGCGCCGGTCTTTTCCAAGGACATACCCTATGCCCAGATTGAGCAAGTGGCGCGCGAGAGTGCCGGGCCGCTGCTCGAATCGCTCCGCCTCGCGGATGTCTTTGAGGATGCGAGCAAGCTCGGCGAGGGCAAGCGCTCGCTCACGCTTCGCTTTACCCTCCGCGCTCCTGACCGGACACTTACGGGCGAAGAGATTGACGCAACCCTGGCAAATATCCGAAAAGCACTTACGGGAATCGGAGCCGAGCGCTTGTAGGTGAGTTCATCCGCCCACAGAACGTGGGCGTCATTAGGCGCAAGCGCCAGAAAATCGCTTCGCGATTGGGAACCCGAGGAGACTCGGGAGTCGCGGAGCGACTTTTTAGCCAGAGGCTTTTTGACGCCCACGTTCTGTGGGCGGATGACTCGGTATAAACTCGATTCCTGTCTCTTCCCACCAAGCCCAGGTTTTATTTTCTCCGTGATGCTCTTTTTGGCGCTTCACATAGGCGATGGCAACTTCACAGTGTTTGGCACTCATGGAGAACACTGCATAGCCATCGTCCCAACCGAAGAAGCTCGCATGGTTTAGTAAGTCGCTGGCTAGTGCCGATGAGACTCCCTTTACTTGCTTCATGAGCATCGCGATAGAAACAGTTGTATGGAATGCGATGATGAGATGTACATGATCTGGCATTCCACCAATCGCTAGAACCTCACACGCTAACGCCTTTGCTTCCGCCTGGATGCAGCGATAGACAGGCCGCTCCAACTCCTCCGTTAGTAACGGCAGGTGCTCATGGGTACTCCAAACAAAGTGAAGAGCCACCTCGACTTTATTGCGTCGAAATCGCCGACAGGTATTTTCAGAATGTTTCATCACCCCCATAACGACTGGCAACCCTCAAATCTTATAAAAACTATAAAAATATTCCCAATCGCGAAGCGATTTCTTAGCCGAAGGCTTACTGACGCCCACGTTCTGTGGGCGGGTACAATTTGAGAATGTTCAAAGTAGCCATAATCGGCACCGGCCTGCCGTGGAAAACCGAAGGTTCGACCGGGTTTGGGATGAGTCGTGCCCATGCGCCCGGGTATGCCAAGTCCGGCAAGTGCGAGATTGTCGCGCTCGCGGATCTTAAAGAAGCCAGTCTGACTGCGTTCAACACCGACTTATGTAACGGTACGGC
>JANNDD010000322.1:0-1347 GCA_031387365.1 Armatimonas sp.
CCCCAGGACTCCCGCGCGACAAAGAGGCTGGTGCGACTCAGCTCTTTGTAGCCTTTGGGGTTCAAGTCCAGCCAGGCAAGCTGCCCGTACTCCCCCAGCATCAAGCAGCGCCCGTCCACCAGAATCAGCGACGCCAGCGCGGGCGCAAGCCGGAGTGTCTTCCCGTTTAGGCTTACCTCCCACTCGGGTTCCTCGCGCCAGAGTTCTTTGCCGGTCTTGAGTTCCACGCACACCAGCGGAGCGTTTTGCGGCCCGTGGCCATCAATGCCGTAGAGATAGCCATTTTTATAGATCGCCGTCATGAAGTGTGTCCCGAAGCGCTTGTTAGTCCAAAGTGGGATAAGCGTGCCATCGGGCTTGATATCAAGAAGTGTCCCGCCCATGCCGTAGCACTCCGAGATAAAGACTTGGTTCCCAATCACCAGGGGAGCCGACGCGTTCACGGACTCGTAGCGCCGCGAGCGCCAAGGAAAGGTCGCCTCCACTTTGCCCGTGAGAGCCTCTATTACCAGCAGTCCGCCCTGGGTCGGCTGGCTGTCGCCGCCAAGAAAAGCAAAGAGGCGCCTCTTGCCATGTATAGTCGCGGGCACAGGCGAGGCGTAGCCCGCTGTCCAGCCCTTGCCTGCCGCCCAGACTTGCTTTCCCGTGGCTTTGTCAAAGGCGACAACACTCGGCCCGGTGTCTTTGCCGACGACCACAATGAGTAGATTCCCCTCTAGAAGCGGCGTCGCCCCGACTCCAAAGTAGTTTTGTGGCACCTTGTAGTCGGCGGCAATATCGCGCTTCCAGACCACTTGCCCCGTCGCCAGCGACAGACACGTCAGCTTTCCCGCAACGCCGTAGGTGTAGACATTCTTCCCATCGCTGATCGGCTGACAGCGCGGCCCCGCATTAAAGCCGTAGCGGTCACTGTAGACGCTCACATACGCAAACTTCCAGAGCCGCTTGCCCGTCTCCGCCGCCACGCACTCGATAACCTCTTGCTCGCCCAGCCGGTGAAAAACAATCGCCTTGCCCGCCACCACACACGGCGACGCGTACCCCTCGCCTTTTGTCCGCTCCCAGACCAGCTTCGTCGTCTCCCGCAGCGGTGACTCTGTGGAGAGAGCATTGTGTGTCGGCCCCAGAAAGTCCCGCCAGTCGTGGGTTATTGCGCCGGGCGCAAGCGACTTCGGGGGCGCGTGGAAATTCAGCCCGTCTTCGTGCAGGTTAAGCATAGAGCCAATTATACTTTGATATACTCAGTAAGAGGAAAAGCCATGAGAATAGATGACACAGCCTTACGTGGAAAAGCTCTTTATCAGGAGCAAATACGCTCTCTCGTGGAGACACAAGAGAGCCTGGGAA
>JANNDD010000151.1:0-8712 GCA_031387365.1 Armatimonas sp.
CCACCACCGAATGCACCGCCCGCGAAGGCCAACACGGTGACGTACTACCAGGTAGTGGATAGCCCCGATGGTCCCGTCCTGCACCCGGCGACGCGCGAGCTGACGGGGGAGAAACCTACCGACGAAGCGCGGCTGGCGGCGGCAGTTGTGGCCATGACCGAGGGGGCAACACCCGCTCTGCCCAAGGGGACGACACTGCTACGCCTTAAGATCGAGGGGACCACCGCACTGCTCGACTTCAGCAAGGAGCTTAAGGAGAACTTCTCGGGTGGCGACAAGGCGGAGCAGCTTGCCATCAATGCGCTGACCGCGACCGCGGGGCAGCTTGCCCACATTGAGACTGTCCAGATCTTCATTGACGGTGCTGCTGTCGAGACGCTTGGAGGGAGTCAGTCCTTGCTCAGACCGCTCAAAGTCCCTCAGAAAAACTAACGCTATGGCCTGCCTCGGGGTTTTTGATTCCGGTTTGGGGGGGCTGACCGTGGTCCGGGAGATTCAGCGACTGCTACCCACACTGCCGCTTATTTACATCGGCGACTCGCTCCACGCGCCCTATGGGAGCCGTTCCGAGGACGAGATTTGTCAGCTCTCACTTGCCCAGGCAGAGTTTCTTTTGGCGCAGGGATGCACGGCGCTGGTGATTGCCTGCAATACCGCCACGGCCGCTGCGGCCAAGACTCTCCGCGAACACTTCCCCCTCGTGCCAATAATCGGGATGGAACCCGCCGTCAAGCCCGCCGCTGCTGCCACGAAGTCGGGGATTGTCGGCGTGCTGGCAACTGTCGGGACCCTACAGAGCGCTCGCTTTGCCGCCCTATTGGATCGTTTCGCCGCCGAGATCACTGTCTTGACACGCTCCTGCCCGGGCTGGGTGGAAGCGGTGGAAGCGGGCGCGTTTGAGACACCGGAGACAGTGCGCCTGCTTCAGCGCGAGGTAGAGCCGCTGCTTGCCGCAGGGGCCGATACCCTGGTGCTAGGCTGCACTCATTTTCCGGCACTTCGCCCGACGCTTCAGGCTCTTGTCGGTCTAGAGGTGACGTTGATAGACACGGGGGGGGCTGTGGCACGTCGGGTAGCGGAGCAAGTGGCGGCCTCTAGGGAGGATGCAGGAAGCCTCACTCTCTTTACGTCGGGCACCCCAACGGTGTTTTCCCACAGTGCACGCGCTATACTGGGGGTTGAGTGGCTGCCAATGGCGTTGCCGCTTGTCTGGAAGGATGGAAGGTTAGAGAATGCCTAGAGTGGATGGTCGGGGGAACCTGGACCTGCGTGTGGTGAGGATTGAGCGGGGGTTCATGCCCAATGCGGAGGGATCGTGTCTGATCTCGATGGGGAGCACAAAGGTGATCTGCACCGCTACCGTCGAAGAGCGCGTGCCGATGTGGATGAAGGGACGTGGGGAAGGCTGGGTGACTGCGGAGTACTCGATGTTACCGCGCTCTGGTAAGGACCGTAAGCCGCGCGAGTCCAACAAACCCGATGGCCGCTCGGTAGAGATTCAGCGCCTGATCGGGCGGAGCCTGCGCTCCGTGGTGGATATGAAGGCGCTGGGGGAGCGTATGATCACACTGGACTGCGACGTGATCCAGGCCGATGGTGGGACGCGCTGCGCGAGCATCACGGGCTGCTACGTCGCTCTCGCCGAAGCGCTGCATAACCTCAATCTCAAGAAACCCGCTCTCTCGGACTCAATCGCCGCTGTCTCCGTCGGGATTGTGGGCGGAATCGAGCTTCTAGATCTCTGCTACGAGGAAGATTCCCGCGCGATGGTGGATATGGATATTGTCGCAACGGGCACTGGCAAGTACGTCGAGGTGCGTGGCACCGCTGAGGGCCGCCCGTACGACCGTAAGCAAATGGATCGGCTTTTAGACACCGCCAATGTCGGGCTGGAGACACTCTTTCGTAAGCAGAGAGAAACCCTCGCCGATATTATTTGAGCCCAACAGCTTCAGCGCATGCTCCCGCACATCGCGGGGCCAGGTTGCCATCTGCTCGGCGAAGCCCTCACGGTTATTGGCAAAGAGGGCGCGGGTTGCCTCCTCAAAGTGGGGGAGGTTGCCCGCAAGCGTGGAGAGAAACCGATAGGTCGCCTCTTGCTGCTGGCGGAGCGCATCTTGCCAGGCATTGGCTTTTCGTGCCTCTTCGACAAGCTTTCGCAACGCGACCGACGCGCCACCGGGTTGCGTCGCCAGCCACTCCCAGTGCCGGGGGAGCAGAGTCACTTCTCGGGCAACGACCCCCAGTTTCGGACGCCCTGCCGTGGTAGGGGCGGCAGGCGGCGGGGCAAACCGCTGGAGAATCTCATCTAAACTGCCGCGTAAATCTAGCTCCACCTGCTCGCTCGTCGTGTCGTCAAAGATCAGAATCAAAGCCGTCGAGTTGGCATCGAGGGTCGTTTTCACGGCGCGAGCAACGGTGAGAACATCGCCAGATGCGATGCGTGTCATTCCCTCAAAGGCGGTGCACGAAGTTATCATAGCATGTATTTTATCCGGGTAAAAATAACTTGTCAATATTATCCGGGTAATATTATTATCGCTATCCTAATCGCGGAGCGATTTCTCAGCCGCAGGCTTATAGACGCCGATTTTCAATCGGCGGACAAATCAGCGGTACAATTAGGACAGTATGAATAACACTCTTCAAGACTTTCTCAACGGTCAGCTCGACACGCTCCATGCCGAGCATCTCTACAAGCCTCTCACCACTGTCACTAGCGCTGTTGGGGCGCGGGTGCGAATCGCGGGAAGTGAGCGTGAGCTGATTAATCTCTCGTCCAACAACTATCTCGGGCTGGCAGGCGATATGCGGCTGCGGCAGGCGGCCTCGGAGGCGGCGCTTGCAATTGGGGCGGGCGGCGGCGCGGTGCGGCCTATTATCGGCAACCTACAGCTCCACAATGATCTTGAGAAGCTCATTGCCGAGTTTAAGCATGTGGAAGATGTGCTGGTGTTTCAGAGCGGCTTCACGGCCAACGCGGGCACGATCCCGACCATCACCGACGCCGACGATGCCATTATCACCGATAGCCTGAATCATGCGTCTATTATTGATGGCTGCCGTCTCTCCAAGGCCAAGCGCGCGATCTACCAGCACTGCGATATGGACTCCCTGGAAGATGCACTGAAAAACGCAATGGGGGCGAAGAAGCGCCTAGTGATTACAGATGGCGTGTTCTCCATGGACGGTGATGTCGCGCCGCTGGATCAGATCTGCGCACTCGCCGAGCGCTACGATGCTGCTGTGATGGTAGACGATGCGCACGGTTCGGGGGTGATGGGCAAGAACGGGCGCGGGACGGCCTATCACTTTGGGGTGCATCAGAAAATTGACATTCAGCTGGGGACACTGTCTAAGGCCGTTGGTGTGGTCGGCGGCTACATCGCGGGCTCATCAGCACTGATTGACTTTCTGAAGCAGCGTGCGCGCCCGTTTCTGTTCTCCACCGGTTGCCCACCTGCCGTCGCCGCCGCGTGTATCAAGGGCATTGAGCTGATGCGTGACGAGCCTGAGCTCTCAGAGCGACTCTGGGCCAACACAAAGTACTGGCAAGAGGGACTACAAAAACTTGGCTTTGGGATCGGGGTGACGCAAACACCGATCACACCCGTGATGATTGGTGATGAAGCTAAGACGCAAGAAGCGCAGCGGCTTTTGCGCGACGAAGGCATTCTCGCGCTGGCCATTGTCTTTCCAACCGTGGGCCGGGGCAAAGCACGCCTGCGCACCATGCCCACGGCGGCGCACACAAACGCCGACTTCGATGAGGCTCTAGGAGCCTTTGAGCGTGTTGGCAAGAAGCTAGGTCTGATCTGAAAACAAACAAACCCCACCTCCAAGTCTCCCCATTGGGCAGGGGAACTTGGAGGTGGGAGTGACTAGCTTGTCTTACCGTCGCCACCCACTAGTTTGACGGCGACCGGATACTCTTCGCCATTGATCGTAACATAGAGATTGCCGGCGAGACCTGGGACATCGTCGGTGCCCGTGCCTGCTGCATTGGGCAGCTTCCACGTGACTTTGCTCAGGATGCCACGAATCGCATACCAGACATTGTCATTGCCTCGGAGCTGACCGACCACACGGCCATCGTTGGTGACACGGCCATCGAAGCGGTGTAGGCCCAAGCTACCGATGATCGAGCCTTGCTTATCTATGGCAATCTCTGGATTATTCGCCGTAGTGAAGCGACCTCCTGGAACGAGGTTCGCATTGAAGCCAGGAGCAAGTGCGAAGCTAAAGGTATAGGCTGCACGGTAGCCACTATTGACTTCCGATGCGCCGATGCTCGCCTCGAAGTTACCCGCAGTGGGGATGCTGTTAATAACGATGCTGAAGTCACCCGAGACACCCGCACCTCCAATACGGGCGCCTAGCTTGCCCTGGATGCTACGTGTGGTATAGAGCGCACGCTCCGAGAGAGGCAGCAAGGCCACCTCAGTCGCATTGTAAGTAATGTCACCTGAGAAGCCGCCGTCGTTCTCCACAGAGCCCACAAACGTGCCAACAGGCTTGTTGATCGCTTGGTTAAAGAAGCCAATAATTGCTCCTGAGGGATCTACCGTAAAGCTAAGGTTGCCATTTTCGCCCTGTTGTGGAACGCCATAGGTACCTCGGTAGGATCCTTTGTAGGGACTATCACCGCCCGCTACTACGGAGGAGCTCTTGCTAAACGACGCGGGATAGAGTGCCCCACTGGAGCTAAAGGTGAAGTTGCCCTGTGTGGAGCCGTCGGTGGTCTTGATCAGGGTTCCCGCGAGGGGGAGGCTGGCACTGGCGAACTTGACAGTCGCCTGGAACGCACCGGTATTGCCAATGCTTCCTGTCAGCAGGCCTGTCTCCGCGCCACGGGTGAGGGAGCCAATGATATTTCCCTTACTGTCCACGCTGTAGCTCGCTAGTCCGTTTAGAGTCTTCCCGTCAACCAAGAGCCGAGTGTCTGCTCCGTAGACGCCGCTGTAGATCCCCTGGTAGTCGCTATTGATAGTTGTCAGCGAGCCACCGATGGTGAAGTGGCCTTGGTACTGTGTGACACCACGGGTAATATTGAAGTCACCGCCACCGCTGCTTCCACCGGACATGAGGCCGCTGATCGGCGAGGAGGTCGTGCCGTTTTTCAGGGTGCCCGTGAACTTGCCCTTGTTCTCCACAACCCCTTCAAATGCATAGACAAGGTTGGTGGTTGCATCCGTGAAAGAGCCCACCATCCGTCCCTTTTGCTCTACCGTAAAGGAAAATGTCCCGTTCTCTCCGATGGCGGGAAGGGTGTAGGTCGAGAGATAGTTTCCCACAAACTCACTGTCGGGCGGGGCACCACCTGCGCAGCCCGCGAGGGCAGCGAGGGAGAGGGTGCCAAGGCTCATAAGAAATGCCGCACGAGTCTGCTTCCGGGGTAGGGTCTGATTGCCCATAAAATTCATCCTTTCGTTGAGGCGGTACTCGCCCTCACAAACGTCTGCCTTTGTTATCGGTAAGAGTTGCAAAGGTTTTCAGGGGGGAATTGTCGAATTTACCAGGATGTCGAAGCTAAGATTTGCAATAGTGGGCTGCGGCGTGATCCATGGGACCCACGTCGACGCTATCCGGGCGCTCCCGGAGGATGCCGAGTTGCTGGCTGTCTGTGATGAAGTGGGGGATCGTGCCAAAGTCGTGGGCGAGAAGCTTGAAGTTCGCCACTTCAGAGACTTAACCGCGATGCTGGACTGGGGGCAGTTTGACGTGCTCACGGTCTGCACTCCTTCAGGGCTCCATGGTGCCTGTGGCGTGCTAGGGGCGAAAGCGGGTAAGCACATTGTCTGTGAGAAACCTCTGGATGTCACGCTGGCGGCAGCAGATGCACTTATTGCAGCGTGTCAAGAAAATAAAGTCAAGCTGGAAGTGATCTCGCAGCATCGGTTCTCATCGGGGATGCAGCTTCTCAAGGGCTGGTTGGATGAGGGCAAGCTGGGCAAGCTGGTCTACGGGGAGTCCGTCACCAAGTGGTACCGTACCCAGGCCTACTACGACTCAGGAGGCTGGCGGGGGACGTGGGACTTGGACGGCGGGGGCGCACTGATGAACCAGGGGGTTCACTACGTGGATCAGCTCCGCTGGATCATGGGCCCCGTCAAGTCCGTGGCCGCCACAATGGGCACGATCGCTCACGAGCGCATTGAGGTCGAGGATATTGTCTCCGCCACGATTGAGTTTCAGAACGGCGCAGTTGGCACTCTGCTCGCCTCCACGGCAATGTTCCCGGGCTACAAGCAGTCCCTGGAGATCTATGGTACACACGGTGCCGTCCAGATAGATAACTCCCGTGTCCGCCATGCCCAGTTTGCATCCGGCGACGAGGAGCAGAGTATGTTCGGAGTGAAGGCTGCCGAGCCCGTCGTCAAAGACGGGATCTTCACCGCGACGGGCGAGAAGGCGGAGCTTTCTCTGTCTCAAGGAGCGGGTGATCCCCGGGCTATCTCACTGGGCGGCCATGTCGCGCATCTCAAAGACCTCATCACGTGCATCCGTGAAGACCGTGAGACCTTCATGAACGGCCAGGAAGCCCGCAACGCATTAGAGCTTATTGTCGGGATCTACCAGTCCGCCAAGACGGGCACGCGGGTGAACTTCCCGCTATAGAGCTTTTATTTCTGGAAGAGAAACTCCTCGGCGTTAAGCAAGGCCCAGAGGGCATCCTCAAAGCCTTGCTTACGCTCTTTTTGTTTTTGGATATGTGCGACGAGCTTTTCCGACTCGGCCTTGCGGGGCGGTCGGCAGAGCGTGAGATAGTACAGCTCCTCAACAATTCTGGCATCGCGCACGGGTTTGGCCCAGGGCTCGAAGTCGGCGAGGAGCTTTTTTAGCGTCGTCCCATTGGCGAGCTTGTCGTTGATGCTCCCGGAGTTCACCAGGTGCAGCGATTGCGAAAGATTGGGCTGTGGCGAGCGCTCGCACGAGCAGAGAATCTCGCGTTTGGGCCGCCCGAAGATCTCTAAAAAATAACCCGAGTTGCGGCTCTCGCGAAGCTGCGTCGCACGGATGCCGTCGGGGTAGGGATAGAACCGATCCCGCTTGCCGGTCACCTGGCCCACCACATCCAGCAGTGTCTCCGCCCCAAGACGGCGTGGGTAGGCGCGAGCGAAGTAGCGGTCATCGCGAACATTGCCGGGCAGCAGTAGCGTGGGTGTCAGAATTTGGCTACTGCGCTGGTAGGTCTCCGAGTTCAAGATCAGCCGTGTGACCGCTTTTAGGTCAAATTGGCTGGCGAGGAGCTTGTCGGTGAGATACTCCAATGCTTCGGGATTGCTGGGTGGGTTGGAGAGCCGGAAGTCGTCCACGGGCTCGACAATGCCGCGCCCGAAGAAATCCGCCCAGAGCCGGTTGGCTGCGACCCGTGCAAACTGACGATTGTCTTTTCCCGTCAGCCAGGTTGCGAGTGTCTCCCGGCGGTCCGCGAAGGGCTCGCCCACAACGGGAGCTTTCTCACCTAGAAACCGCATCTTCGCCGTGGCTTTATTGCGCGGATTGGCAATCTCACCGTCGCGCTTCACATAAACCTGTTCTTCCCCAAACTCCGGGCCACCCTTGCGCCCGTAGCGGGCGAAGAAGGCGGCGAAGTTGTAGTAGTCGGACTGTTTCCAGCGCTCAAAGGGATGGTTGTGGCAGCGTGCGCAGCCAATTCGGGTGCCCAGAAACGTACTCGCCGTGGCTTCTGTTAGGTCCTCTGGGGTCTGTGCGACCCGGCAGTAGTTGGCCGGGCCGGTGTGAAACGTACTGCCCTTGCCGGTTAAGAGTGCGAAGGCGAACTTGTCGAACGGAGCGTTCTGCGCCACTTGTTGCCGAATCCAACGGTAGTAGGTGTCCGCGCCCTCGTCGCTGAGAAACTGCCCATTGACCCGCAGCAAGTCGCAGAGCTTGAGCGTCCGTAGATCCACGTAGGCATCGGTCTCTAAGAGCTTGTCAATGAGCTTCGGGCGCTTCTGCGGGTCGGGTGAGTCCAAAAACCGACGGGTTTGACTCGGGGTGGGCAGGGTGGCCGTGAGATCGAGGGAGACGCGGCGTAGGAACTCGCTGTCGGTGCAGCGCGGCGACGGGGTGAGGCCCAGCTTATCGAGCTTGCCTAGTACCGCAAGATCCAGCGGGTTGGTCGCCTCGGGGTGCAACGAGGCGGGCGCATAAGGCAGGGCAACCCGCGTGACTTTTACCTCGCCGCTGTAGGCCACCAGAATCGCGCTCTCCCCCGGGCCACGAACACGCACTTTCCCGGTGTCGTCCACACTGGCCACAGCATCGTTCTGGCTACTAAAACGGCTCCAGCGCGTCACATCGCGCTGGGAACCATCACTGTAGGTGGCGCGCACGGAGATCGCCACACTCTCGCCCAGCTTGCGCACGACGGCATCCTCGGGGGTGACGGTCAGCTCCGTGACGCTTAAATCGGTCTTCTCCTCCGGGGCGGGACGACCCTCTGCCAGCCAGCGCTGGATAGTCAGGTGGGCCTCAGAGTAGGGAGTGAGCAGCTTGCCCCCTCCGTGGGGAACAAGCCCGAGCGGCTTGAGCAGAAATAAGCTACGGGTCGGATCGCTTGTTGCAATACGCCGTCCACTTGCCGCTTTGACGATATTTTCAAAGTCGAACGCCGGATCCCAGGCCCGCAGCGAGAGCGCGAACCCACCCTTGCCGCCTTGTTGTCCGTGGCAGTTTCCCTGGTTACAGCCTAGCTTGGTGAGCACC
>JANNDD010000354.1:0-1095 GCA_031387365.1 Armatimonas sp.
TTCTTTTGTTTCCGTGAAGATGAGCGCTTTGGGGGTGGGGCTGAGCGTGTCGAGCTGGAGAATCTGGCCGTTGTGCGCCACGCGCCAGAGGCCATCGCTTAGCTCAGACTCCCAGCAGAGTAGCGAGAGCTCGCCCCAGTCGGTGACTTTACGCGTCCCGAGATCAAGAATATGCACCCGCTGGCTATCGTCGCGGTGGGCAATCGCAATGGCTCGTGCGCCGGTCTTGCCAATCACCAGCGAGGTCGCCGGAATATCGAAGCGGTGCAGAATCTGCCCCTCCGAATTGGCGCTGAGCAGAAGCACGCCCGCCTCGCCCAGTGCGGCCAGCGTGCGCCCGTCGGGGAGATAGGCAGCGTCTACAATCGGGACGTTTCCCATATCGCCGCCCTCGATTCGGATTTCGAGTGGCTCGGTACGGTCAATCAGTGCAGGTTGTGGCTTGGGCGTGAGTGTCGGCAAGTCCGCGACCAGCGCAGGAAGCTTTGCCAGCCGTGCCCAGCCCGTCGCCACTTCGGGCTTGAGATACGTTTTCCCGTTCCCATGGTCGGCGAGGGTTGCACGAAGCCCGGCGCGCAAGAGAGGCAGCAGCTCGGGGTGCGTGTCGGCTTCGGGATAGAGGTTCGCCAGGAGATTCGTGCGTTCAGAGACTGCATGGGGATCGGCGACTACCGCCATTGCTTTTTCCCGCCAGGGCTCCGACTCCCCCGGACTCTCGCTCCAAAGAAGTAAGCGTCCGATAAGAAAGGCACCCGAGCTTCCGCCGTTCTCCGCTCCCAGAGCTGCCCAGCGCTTTGCCAGAGGTCGTGCCGTCTCCACACTCTGGATCGTGGTGACGGCTTTCGCGTAGTCGCCCCACTCGGCGTGGAGCTGTGCCCACTCCACTCTCAGAGTCTCGGCGGCGGCGGTGTGCTGGCTGCGCTCTAGTCTGAAAATCGCATCGGAGAAGCACTGCGAGCGCCTCGCGATGGCAATTGCTCGCTCTTTCTCTCCCGCCAGCCACCACTGCCGGACGATCAGCGCGGGTGGCAAGTTACGCGCTTCAGCCATCTCGGCGGCAAGGCTCAGCTTGCCATGGCGCTCCAGAAACGAGAC
>JANNDD010000375.1:0-3172 GCA_031387365.1 Armatimonas sp.
AGCCCACTGTTCGCCGCAGGGGGTGTCCCCGGTGCGGTGTAGCGTGCCGTGGTGGACGATATTGGGGTGATGGTTCCGTAGACACCGCCCGTGTTCGCCTCACCATTCGGCCCGGTAATTGTCCAAGAAACCGTCCCGTCACGGCCCACAGGCAGCCCTGTTAGCGCCACCGCAAAGTTCTGGTTACGGTTGATCGAGACCTTCTGCGGATCGGGCAGCGGGTTGGGCGCCGTCACCACCACACCGATTGTCGTCAGCACCGTGATCGGCAAGTCAACGAACTTGCGGGTGTCGTAGACACTGGTGGCACGCACGGTGTAGGTCGCGTTGTTCTTCGGTGCCGTAAAGCGCGCCGTGCTCGATCCCGTTGAAGCGATGGCACTGCCAAAGCCTGCAGGGCTCACGATCGACCAGGTCACTCCCTGATTGGGCGTGTTGCTCACAGCGGCTGTCAGGTTGAGCGTATCGTCCCAGTCCAGCTGAGGAGCCGGGCTCGGCGTGATCGTCACCCCCACCGCAGAGAGCACCGTGATCGTGCACTCACCAATCTTCGTGGCGTCGTAGTTGCTGATCGCACGGATGGTGATGGTCGCCTCACGCTTAGGAGCGGTGTAGGTAACCTTGTTAGCATCCGTGGGATCCACAACAAGTACCCCGACGGGATTGTTGGCATCCTTGACGATCTCCCACTTCACTTCACGGCGGGAATCGCCGGTAGCGGGAATCCGTGGCGAGAGGTTCTTCACCAACGCGGTCAGCGTGATCGTCTGCTCCCAGGAGAGACCCGCCGTTGGGGGCGTGATCTCCACCACAGCAGGCGCCGTCACCTTGATCGGGATGGGGAAGGTCTTCGTGGAGTTGTACTTGCTGGTCGCAACAACCACGATATTACGGATATCGCCCCCAATAAGCTTAGGTGCAACATAGGTAACCGTGGTGCCCGTCACATTGAGAAGCTGGCCCGTGGTCGCGCTTGCGCCGCCCTGGATGCTCCAGACGACGTCACTCTCCGCTGACGGAGCGCCCGTCACGGTTGCGACAAGATCCAGCGGGAACTCGGAACCCAGATTATCCGAGGAGCCCGGAGCAACGGTTACCGCAGTTCCTGAAGTCACCTGAACAACGGTCGGTGCGCTGGTCGCTTGATCCACTTGCACCGTCACGGTTGCCTGGATCGGGTGCAGTCCTCGTACAGACGCCCCTCCATTAACCACTTCCAGGTTACTATTGTTGGCCACTACCGTAAAGAACATTGAGCCGCGCGTGATCGCGACAGGAGTACCCTGCGCATTTTTCGCTCCCACGGCCAAGTCTTTAATCGCACCGACTTCAACCGCCTGATTGGGAAGCACCTCGACCGTCTGCACCCCTGTGTAAGTTGCAATCGTCACGGTCAGGGAACCATCTGCCAAAATGGTGGCCGATGCCGCCGCTTCACCAACTTCATCACCGGTTGCATCAGAGTTTATGAAGAAGCGAACGCGGAGGACGAAATTGCCCACTTTGGCAGGGCGTGGAGAGTCATAGGACTGGAGAATCGCGGCAGTGCCTGCAGGGCGATTCACAACCCAAGAGATATCGCCGCCCGCTGGATCGCCGCCTTCAAGCGTGATCCTAGCCGAGAGCGCCGAGGAGAGACCAACGACGCGGCTACGCGCGCCCCAATCGATCTTGACCTTGAAGGCTGCGGTGCGTAATGGTGTTGGAGTCGCCCCTACCGGTGTTGGCCCAGAGCCGGGGATAGTCTCCCCGCCTCCGCCACAGCCAGAAGGCAGGAACGCCAGCAGACCTGTTACCAGCACCGCTGCCGCCGCCGCCAACCAGGAGGATCGCATCCCAGTGCGAATCTGCATGCTGTAAAACCTCTCTTCTCGGTTGTTAGTTAGGGATATTCCCTGTCTAAAATGGCCGAAAACCTACGCTCGCTCTATTCAAGCCAGCACAAGCAATTTCCTTCTTTAATTGCGAAATTTCCACGGGGCATCATCGTCCCCCCGCGGGACTACCCCATTTAGATCTGAAAGTCGTCGCTATTGTTCCCTAAACTTACCCGTTTTGTCAAGCACTCCTCACATCACCAAGCACCTCAAGCAGCCACGCCCGCAAGTTCACGCCCCCATTGTGCCAGTCCAACGGCGGCATCTGCATCTGGCCTGCGGGGCAAATCCGCGAAACTCCTTCGGCCTTCAAAGTTTGACTCCACCAGTCATTCCCGCCGGGGCAAATTTCGCTCACACAAGAAATTTTCCCCACATATTCTCCAAGAAACCACTGAAAAGACTTTTGATCCTCATAGGGAATAACATGAACTACACAGCAACCCGTCGGGGCTGGTAATGGACAGGGTTCCTGGTGAATCACCACACTCCAGCTCAAATTGGGATCTCCCACAACCTCACACCCATTCATCATTGCCAGATCACGCGCCTCCCGCACAACGCGGCACTCAGCCGCGTCTGTACGTGCTTTTACGCCTAGCCGCTCACTCTGTCTCCCTAGCGCCACTGCCAGTACGTGACCGACTTTTGAGCAGTAGGCAAAGGCCACTACCAGAGTTTGCAGTGAGAGACAGCCTGCTTGGTCGTACATAAGTATGTCACGTGCAAACCTATGGGCATCATAGTGTCCTCCAATTAGTCCAATACTCAGCGCATGCCCAAAGCCTTGAAACGGTATCGTCTCCGGGGTGGCTTCTCTAAGTGCGGCAATGGCTTCATCCCCGCCGTAAGCGATCACGGCATTGGCGTTCTGGACAAGCGCGTGCGTTCTGGGGTCGTCGCCAGGAAAGAGATCAAGGTGCAGAAGCCCGGCGACTTCGGGATCAATTCCGGCGAGCGTTTCGACAAAGTGGCGGGTCCAGATAGTTTCGTCACGGCTTTGTTTAATGAAGACAGGAATGCCGAGTAGCACGGCATAGTGGAGTACCGGCCAGGCGAGAAGCGGCGTGTTTCCGGCGAGGATCAGCGCGAGGATGCCAGGCTTCTCAAAATCTCCAGACTCAGAGCAGTGCGGCGCGGAGCGGGCGAGGGCTTCGACTCCGAGGCGTACTTGTGCCCACGGAAAGCTGCCCGTTTCTTGAGGCGGTGCGAGCGGGACTTGCTGCCATAATTTAGTCAGAGCGGCGACGCGGCGCTCTACAGGAATCGGAGGAAGTTCCCGGAGTTTTACCAGG